>NZ_CP069302.1:300000-375573 GCF_016839145.1 Shinella sp. PSBB067
CGACCCTGCTCAGCCTCGGCAGCCCGGTCGCGGCGGTCGCGGCGATCTTCCACATGATGAACCACGCCACCTTCAAGGCCTCGCTCTTCATGGCGGCCGGCATCATCGACCACGAGACCGGCACGCGCGACATGCGACGATTGAGCGGGCTGTTCAGATACCTGCCGATCACCGGCACGCTTGCCATGGTGGCGAGCGCCGCCATGGCCGGCGTGCCGCTGCTGAACGGCTTCATCTCCAAGGAGATGTTCTTCGCCGAGGCGGTGGAAACGCACGCCGATTCCGTGCTCGACCGCATCCTGCCCTATGTCGCCACGCTCGCCGGCGCCTTCAGCGTGGCCTATTCGCTCCGCTTCATCCACACGGTCTTCTTCGGCCCCCCGCCGACGGATCTTCCGAAGCCGAAGCCGCACGAGCCGCCGCACTGGATGCGTTTCCCGATCGAGTTCCTCGTGCTGGCCTGCCTCGTCGTCGGCATCGTCCCGAGCCTGTCCATCGGACCGTTCCTGCATTCGGCCGTTCTTTCGGTGCTCGGCGAGCGGACGCCCGAATACAGCCTCGCCGTCTGGCACGGCATCAACACGCCGCTCGTCATGAGCCTGATCGCGCTTGCGGGCGGGGCGGCGCTCTATGTGTTGCTGAAGGACTACCTAGCGAAGTGCGACGATGGTCCGCCACTCTTCCGGCACCTTGCGGGCCAGCGCATCTTCGAGCGCGTGCTGGTCACGGTTTCCTGGAAATGGGCGCGCTGGATGGAAAGCCGCTTCGGCACCCGCAATCTCCAGCCGCAGCTCCGCCTCGTCGCCGCCGCCGGCCTGCTCGCTGGCGTGGTTCCGCTCTACATCGCGGGCTTTTCCCCCAGGCGGCCGTTGCTCGGCGACGTCGATCCGATCTTCGCCGCGGTCTGGTGCGTTGGCGCGTTCTGCGCGCTGGGCGCGGCCTATCAGGCGAAGTATCACCGCCTCGCCGCACTCGTTCTCCTCGGCGGCGCCGGCATCACGACCTGCATCACCTTCGTCTGGCTTTCGGCGCCGGATCTCGCCATCACGCAGCTCGTCGTGGAGATCGTCACCACGGTCCTCCTGCTGCTCGGCCTGCGCTGGCTGCCGAAGCGCTGGGAGAAGATCGACAATTCGGTCTCGATCGCCGCGCGCGGCCGGCGTTTCCGCGACTTCCTGCTCGCCGTCTCCTGCGGCTTCGGCATGTTCCTGTTTTCCTACGCCATCATGAACCAGCCGGTGCCGGACGCGATCGCCAGCTACTTCCTCGAAAAGGCCTATACGGAAGGCGGGGGACGCAACGTGGTCAACGTCATCCTCGTCGATTTCCGCGGCTTCGACACGATGGGCGAGATCGCGGTGCTCGCCATCGTGGCGCTCACGGTCTTCGCGCTGCTGCGCCGTTTCCGCCCCGCGGCCGACAGCATCGAGAAGCCGGAGCAGCAGCGCATCCAGGCGGCGTTCGATGCCGAACGTCCCGAGCGCTCGGCCGGCGATACCGTGCGCGACTACATGCTCGTGCCCTCGGTCATCATGCAGTGGATGTTCCCGGTCGTCATCACGTTCGCGATCTACCTCTTCCTGCGCGGGCATGACCTGCCGGGCGGCGGCTTTGCCGGCGGCGTTACCATGGCCATCGCCTTCCTGCTCCAGTATCTTGCGGGCGGCGTGCGCTGGGCCGAGGACCGGATCCGCATCCTGCCGCTGCGCTGGATGGGCTTCGGCCTGCTGATGGCCGCCGCAACGGGCCTGGGTGCCTGGCTCTTCGGCTACCCGTTCCTGACGACCCATTCGCAGTACATAGAGGTGCCGTTCATCGGCAAGGTGCCGGCGGCAAGCGCGCTTCTGTTCGACCTCGGCGTCTTCTCGCTCGTCGTCGGCGCGACCGTGCTGATCCTCATCGCGCTCGCCCACCAGTCCGTGCGCATGCACCGGGTCCGCACCGTCGACGCCCCCAAGGCGGAGGAAGCCTGATGGAACTCGTCCTCTCGATCGGCATCGGCATCATGACGGGCTCGGGCGTCTGGCTGCTGCTGCGCCCACGCACCTACCAGGTCATCATCGGCCTCTCGCTGCTTTCCTATGCCGTCAACCTGTTCATCTTCGGCGTCGGCGGCGTGAAGTCCAATGCGGCACCGCTTCTGGAGGAGGGCGTGCCCATCTCGACGATGACGGATCCGGTGCCCCATGCGCTGGTGCTGACCGCCATCGTCATCGGCTTCGCCACGACGGCGCTGTTCCTCGTGGTGCTGCTCGCCGCCCGCGGGCTCACCGGCACCGACCATGTCGACGGCAGGGAGCAGCCGAAATGAGCGGCTGGCAGCAACATCTCATCATCGCGCCGATCCTCATCCCGCTTGTCGCGGGCGCGCTCCTGCTCTTCTTCGACGAGCGCGAGCGCGTCATGAAGGCGATGATCAGCGTCATCTCGTGCCTTGCGCTCGCCGCCGTCGCCATCAGCCTCTTCCGCCTTGCGGGTAGCGGCAGCGGCGCCGACAGCTTCGAGGGCGTCTATCTCCTCGGCAACTGGCCGGCGCCGTTCGGCATCGTGCTGGTGGCCGACCGGCTCTCGGCGCTGATGCTCGTGCTCGCCTCGATCCTCGCCATCCCGACGCTGGTCTACGCGCTCGCCCGCTGGCATACGGCGGGCGCGCATTTCCATTCGCTGTTCCAGTTTCTGTTGATGGGCCTCAACGGTGCCTTCCTCACCGGAGACCTGTTCAACCTCTTCGTCTTCTTCGAGGTGATGCTGGCCGCATCCTACGGCCTGCTGATGCACGGTTCCGGCTCCATGCGCGTCAAGGCGGGCATGCACTACATCGCCGTCAACCTTGCCGCCGCGCTCTGCTTCCTCATCGGGGTCAGCGCCATCTACGGCTCGGCGGGAACGCTCAACATGGCGGACCTTGCGTTGCGCATCGGCGAGATCGAGGGCGAGCGGCGCATGCTGCTGGAAGCGGGCGCCGGCATTCTGGGAGTGGTCTTCCTCATCAAGGCCGGCATGTGGCCGCTGAACTTCTGGCTGCCGGGCGCCTACAGCGCCGCGACGGCGCCGGTCGCCGGCATTTTCGCCATCATGAGCAAGGTCGGCATCTACGTCATCCTGCGGCTCTCGCTGCTCGTCTTCGGCCAGGGGGCGTCCGCCGGGCTCGGCCTCAACGTGCTGCTCTACGGCGGCATGGCGACCATCGCCTTCGGCACGATCGGCGTGCTCGCCTCGCAGGCGCTCGGGCGGCTGGCGAGCTATTCCGTGCTCGTCTCCTCCGGTACGCTGCTTGCCGTCCTCGGCCTCAACAACGGCGTGGTGACGGCGGGCGCGCTGTTCTACATGGTCAGCTCCACCCTCACGATCGCCGCCTTCTTCCTTCTCATCGAACTCGTCGAGCGCGGCCAGGATGCCGGCGCGTCGGTTCTCGCGGTGACGATGGAAGCCTACGGCGATGCGGACGAGGAGGAGCAGGAGGTCGAGGTCGGCGTCACCATGCCGGGCACCATCGCCGTGCTCGGCGTCTGCTTCGCCGCCTGCGGCATCCTCCTGTCCGGCCTGCCGCCGCTTTCCGGCTTCGTGGCGAAGTTCGCCATGCTCACCGGCATGATCGGCACGAATGTCGCGGCGCAAGGACCGATCCCGCCTTCCGCCTGGTGGATCGTCGCCCTGCTGATCCTTTCGGGCCTTGCCGCGCTCATCTCCATGACGCGCGCGGGCATCCGCACCTTCTGGGCGTCCATGGAAGGCACCGTGCCGCGCGTCCTCGTCATGGAGATGGCGCCCGTCATGCTGCTGATCGCGCTGACGCTCGTGCTGACGGTCAAGGCCGGCCCCGTCATGGGCTACATGGAGGAAACCGTCCGCAACCTGCAGCAGCCGGCCGCCTATATCGACGCCGTCATCAATGCCCGCCGCGCCGGCGTCGAGGAGCCGAGCGGACCGGATGGCGGGGGAGGGATCTGACATGCTGCCCTATCCGCTCCTTTCCGCCTCGCTCGTCGTCATGTGGCTGGTCCTCAACGGCTTCACGCTCGGCCACCTCATCCTCGGCTGCATCGTCTCGGTCTTCGCCTCGTGGGGCATGGCGTCGCTGCGCCCGGTCAAGCCGCGGCTGTCGAAATGGTATCTGCTGCCCAAGCTCGTCGGCATCGTGCTCTACGACATCGTCCGCTCGAACATCGCGGTCGCCTCGATCATTCTCACCGGCAGAATGCGCAACCACAAGTCGGGCTTCATCACGGTGCCGCTCGAACTCGAAAGCCCGATGGCGCTCGCCGTGCTCGCCATCGTGGTGACGAGCACGCCGGGCACCGCGTGGCTCGAATACAACTCGCTGAACCGGACGGTGCTGATCCATGTGCTCGACCTCATCGACGAGGCGGAATGGCAGGCCCTGATCAAGGGGCGCTACGAAGCGCTCCTGCTGGAGATTTTCGCATGAGCCACACGATCCTCGTCTGGTCCGTTACCTTCGCGCAGGTCTGCCTGGCGCTTGCCATGGCGCTCGCGGCGCTGCGCATGTCGCGCGGCCCGCGCGCGCAGGACCGCGTGCTGGCGCTCGACACGCTCTACGTGAATTCCATGCTGCTCCTGATGGTGTTCGGCATGCGCACCGGCAAGGTCATCTATTTCGAGGCCTCGCTGGTCATCGGCATGCTCGGCTTCGTGGCGACGGTCGCGCTCGCGAAATTCCTGATGCGCGGGGAGGTGATCGAATGAGCACCATAGAACACGCAAGCGACCTGCCGGCCTGGGCCGCGCTCATCGTTTCCTTCTTCCTCGTCGTCGGCGCCGGCCTGGCGCTGACCGGCACGATCGGCTTCCTGCGCCTGCCCAGCTTCTACGAGCGCATCCATGCGCCGACGCTCGGCACGAGCTGGGGCACCGGCGGCATCGTCATGGCATCCATGATCTTCTTCACCGTGCTGGCGACGCGCCCCGTGGTGCACGAAATCCTCATCGGTATCTTCGTCACGGTCACCACGCCGGTCACGCTCATGCTGCTCGCCCGCGCCGCCCTGCATCGGGATCGGTCCGAGGGAAATCCGGAGGTGCCCGCCGGCGCGCCGGCCGAACCCGAGACGGCGGAAGGCAGCCCGACCGCGGGAGAATAGCGGCGGCCGCTTTACCCCGCTTCGTTGCATGGCGATCGGGGTGCATATTTTCCGAAGATTTTAAAATGGGCCGGAATGCATGCCATTGCGGCCAAAACCGCCCGCGGCGACCTGCCGCGGAGGCTTTCAGAGCCCTTTGGACGGGGGACAACGTGCGGCTCGAAGCGGGAATGGTAACAGATTCTGCCCCGCTCAAAAGACATTGTTAACCTTCATTTCCTAACCATCTGCATATCCCTATCGGCAATGATCGTCGAGATTGCAGGTTCATGCGTATTTCCAGAACAAACTTCTATCCCGTCCTCGAGAGTGAAGGGGAGAGCGACGAGCAATCGTCGCATTACTCCGGTGAAAACAACGCCTTGACCGAAGAGGTTCCGGACGCGGAGGCCTGGCACGGCGAAGGCGAGGCTATCGCCAACGACGATCACTACCGCCCGCGCTTCCGCTCGCCGATCCTGCGCGCCTACGATCCCGGCCAATATGCCGACGGGACGTGGGAAAGCCACTTCTACCTGGCGCCCAATGTCCGCTTCACGCGCACGCCCGACAAGGTCGCCGCCAGGATCGAGGAGGCGGTCGCGGAGGAAGCCGCAAAGGTCGCGCCCTTCATCGAAGAGCCGGTTCAGGCGGCTCCCTCCGAAATGCAAGCAGAGACACTCCAGGTGCAGCAGTTCCCAGTTCCCCAGTCCCCGGTTTCCGAACCCCAGGCCCCGCAAACCCAGCCGGCACAGCTTTCGCAGGCCGAGCTCCTGCTGCGCCTGCGCGAGGCGCTCGATGAGCGCCGCCGCCGCTTCGAGGCACAGCAGGCGCCGGCAGGCGCCGGGCCGGTCGATCCGGTTCCGCAATTCGTCCAGGCCGTCGTCGCTGCCCGGCAGAATGCGGTTCCGGCGGAGGCCGCCGTCGTGTTCCGGCCGACCATGCCGGTTCAGGCCCCGGTTTTCGCGCCGAAGCCTGTCTCCGTCGCTCCCGCCGCTGAGCCGGTTGCAAAGGCCAGCGTGCGCGAGGCGCTCAGCCGCTTCGCCCATCTTTCGGATCATGCCTTCTGGGAAACCATGGTGCCGGAGGAGAACGTCGCGGTCGCTCCACAGCGCCCGCCGGTTTCCGTCGTGCGCATGCCGCTGCCGACGCCGGTCCCGGCACCCGTTGCCGCCGCTCCCACCCTTGCGCCGCACGAGGATCTCGTGCCTGTTGCCTCGCTCTACCGTGTGGTTGAGTGCCGTCCTGCCGCAACCCGGCAGGTGGCCGTGGAGACCGTCGCTGCCGCTTCACCGGTAAAGGCGGAGCCGGCCGTCGCTATCGCGGCACCGGCCGTCGAGGTTGCACCGCAGGCCCTTCCTGTCACCGTCGAGCCCAAGCCGGCGGCCCCGGCGCCCGCTGCCGTCGCCGAGCCGGTCCGCGAACCCCCGTCGTCCGTGCTGTCGCGTGCCCGGCCGTTCCAGGTCACGCTCGCCACGCCGACCGCCGACACCTATGAATACCCGCCGCGCGATCTCCTGCAGGAGCCGCCGCGCACCGTCGGCTTCGTGCTGACACAGGAGCAACTGGAGCAGAATGCCGGCCTTCTCGAAAGCGTGCTGGAAGACTTCGGCGTGCGCGGCGAGATCATCCATGTCCGCCCCGGCCCGGTCGTGACACTCTACGAATTCGAGCCGGCGCCGGGCGTCAAGTCCTCGCGCGTCATCGGCCTTGCCGACGACATCGCCCGCTCCATGTCGGCGCTCTCGGCCCGCGTCGCCGTCGTGCCCGGCCGCAATGTCATCGGCATCGAGCTGCCGAATGCCACCCGCGAGACCGTCTATTTCCGCGAGATGATCGATTCCGCGGACTTCGCCAGGACCGGCTTCAAGCTGCCGATCTGCCTTGGCAAGACCATCGGCGGCGAGCCCGTCATAGCCGAGCTTGCCAAGATGCCGCACCTGCTCGTCGCCGGCACCACCGGCTCGGGCAAGTCGGTCGCCATCAACACGATGATCCTGTCGCTGCTCTACCGGTTCCGCCCGGAGGAATGCCGTCTGATCATGGTCGATCCCAAGATGCTGGAACTGTCGATCTACGACGGCATCCCGCACCTCCTGACCCCTGTCGTCACCGACCCGAAGAAGGCCGTCATGGCGCTGAAATGGGCGGTGCGCGAGATGGAGGATCGTTATCGCAAGATGTCGCGCCTCGGCGTGCGCAATATCGACGGCTACAACAACCGCGTCGCCGCCGCGCGCGACAAAGGCGAGACGATCACGATCAGCGTCCAGACCGGCTTCGACAAGGGAACCGGCGAGGCGATCAACGAGGACCAGGAACTCTCGCTCGAGCCGATGCCCTATATCGTCGTCATCGTCGATGAGATGGCCGACCTGATGATGGTCGCCGGCAAGGAGATCGAAGGCGCGATCCAGCGGCTCGCCCAGATGGCGCGCGCCGCCGGCATCCACCTGATCATGGCGACGCAGCGCCCCTCGGTCGACGTCATCACCGGCACGATCAAGGCGAACTTCCCGACGCGCATCTCCTTCCAGGTAACCTCGAAGATCGACAGCCGCACCATCCTCGGCGAGCAGGGGGCCGAACAGCTCCTCGGCCAGGGTGACATGCTGCACATGGCCGGCGGTGGGCGCATTTCCCGCGTCCACGGTCCGTTCGTCTCCGACGAGGAGGTCGAGAAGGTCGTGCTGCACCTCAAGGCGCAGGGCCGTCCGGAATACCTGGAGACGGTCACCGCCGACGAGGAGGAGGAAGAGGATGAGAAGCCTGCCGCCGGCGGCGCGGTCTTCGACAAGGGCGACATCGCGGCCGAGGACGGCGACGACCTCTACGAAAAGGCCGTCAAGGTCGTCATGCGCGACCGCAAGTGCTCGACCTCCTACATCCAGCGGCGCCTCGCCGTCGGCTACAACCGGGCCGCGTCCCTCGTCGAGCGCATGGAGAAGGAAGGGCTCGTCGGCCCCGCCAACCATGTCGGCAAGCGCGAGATCGTGAGCGGCGAGCGCAATGCCTTCCAGCCGCCGGAAAGCGGCGACGACGAATAACATTTCGCCATGTGGCGATTGCCCGTCCGCCGGGCAATTGTCCTACTTATTTGAAATGGATGGATTTTCCGGGTCCGGTCCGCTCACGCGGGCCGGATTTTTACTGTGTCCACGGGAAATCTTATTCCGCAATCGCATTTAATCGATTTGGCCCATGACGGGGTCCGCGGGGCCTGTTGCATATGGCGGACGATCTGTGAATAGTGCCGCCCGACCGACGAAATCTGCATCCAAGGAGGACAGGAATGGCATTGATCACCATGCGGCAACTGCTCGATCACGCAGCGGAGAACGACTACGCACTGCCCGCATTCAACGTCAACAACCTGGAATATATCCAGGCGGTCATGCGCGCGGCGGATGCGACGGACTCCCCGGTGATCCTGCAGGCGAGCCGCGGTGCGCGCGCCTATGCCGGCGATGCCTTCCTGCGTCACCTCATCCTCGGCGCCGCCGAGGAATATCCGCATATCCCGGTCTGCCTGCATCTCGACCACGGCGACCAGCCATCGACCTGCATCTCGGCCATCACCAACGGCTTCACCTCCGTCATGATGGACGGCTCGCTGCTCGCTGACGGCAAGACCGTCGCCAGCTACGACTACAATGTCGACGTCACCGCCGAAGTGGTGAAGATCGCCCATGCGGCCGGCGTTTCGGTCGAGGGCGAGCTTGGATGTCTCGGCAACCTGGAGACCGGCGCCGGCGACAAGGAGGACGGCCACGGCTTCGAGGGCAAGCTTTCCCGCGAGGAGCTGCTGACCGATCCGGACCAGGCGCTCGACTTCGTTTCGAAGACCGGCGTCGACGCGCTCGCCGTCGCCATCGGCACCAGCCACGGCGCCTACAAGTTCACCCGCGCGCCTGATGGCGACATCCTCTCCATCGAGACGATCGCCAAGATCCACGCGAAGCTGCCGAACACGCATCTCGTCATGCACGGCTCCTCCTCCGTTCCGCAGGACCTGCAGGATCTCTTCACCGCCTATGGCGGCGAGATGAAGCAGACCTGGGGCGTGCCTGTCGCCGAAATCCAGAAGGCGATCCCGCTCGGCGTGCGCAAGGTCAATATCGACACGGACCTGCGCCTCGCCATGACCGGCACGATCCGCAAGAACTTCAAGGAAAAGCCCGACAATTTCGATCCGCGCACCTACCTGAAGCCGGCGACCGCCCGCATGACGGAGGTCTGCAAGGAGCGCTTCGAAGCCTTCCGCACCGCCGGCAAGGCCTCCGGCATCCGCGTCAAGCGCCTGCCCGACATGGCGAAGTTCTACGCCGCGAAGTAAGCCGCCTTCGGCCTGTCTTTCCACCCTCCCGGTTCCGGCCGGGAGGGTTTTGTTCTTTGCGCGGCAAACCCGCAGGAATCCATTGCGAGCCGCAATGCCTGCCCGTAAAAGATTGCGGACCGCAAGCGCGAGCGAGGACGACATGAGCGTGGAACAGGCCCTGACGATCGCAGACCTCAAGGAACGGGCGCGCCGCCGCGTGCCGAAGATGTTCTTCGACTATGCCGATTCCGGAGCCTGGACGGAGGGCACCTACCGCGCCAACGAGGACGATTTCCACAAGGTGAAGCTGCGCCAGCGCGTGCTGGTCGACATGCGCGACCGGTCGCTGGAAAGCGAGATGATCGGCGAGAAGGTCTCCATGCCCGTCGCCCTCGCGCCGACCGGCATGACCGGCATGCAGCATGCCGACGGCGAGATGCTCGCCGCCCAGGCCGCCGAGGAATTCGGCGTTCCCTTCACGCTCTCCACCATGAGCATCTGCTCGATCGAGGACGTGCGCTCCGTCACCACGAAGCCCTTCTGGTTCCAGCTCTATGTCATGCAGGACAAGGATTTCGTCCACAATCTCATCGACCGCGCCAAGGCGGCGGGCTGCTCGGCGCTGGTGCTGACGCTCGACCTGCAGATCCTCGGCCAGCGCCACAAGGACCTGCGCAACGGCCTGTCCGCCCCGCCGCGCTTCACGCCGAAGCATCTTTGGCAGATGGCGACGCGGCCCTTCTGGTGCCTCGACATGCTCGGCACCAGGCGCCGCACCTTCGGCAACATCGTCGGCCATGCCAAGGGTGTGACGGATCTTTCCTCGCTCTCTTCCTGGACCACGGAGCAGTTCGACCCGCAGCTCTCGTGGAAGGACATCGAATGGATCCGCGAACGCTGGGGCGGCAAGCTCATCCTCAAGGGCATCCTCGACGAGGAGGATGCCCGCATGTCGCTCGGCAGCGGCGCCGACGCGATCATCGTCTCCAACCATGGCGGCCGCCAGCTCGACGGCGCCGCCTCCTCGATCAGCATGCTGCCGCGCATCGTCGATGCGGTCGGCGACAAGATGGAGGTCCATCTCGACGGCGGCATCCGCTCGGGCCAGGATGTGCTGAAGGCGCTTTGCTACGGCGCCAGGGGCACCTATATCGGCCGCCCCTTCCTCTACGGCCTCGGCGCCGGCGGCAAGGCGGGCGTGCGCCGGGCGTTGGAGATCATCCGCAGGGAACTCGACATCACGATGGCCCTGTGCGGCGAACGCGACGTGAAGAACCTCTCGCGTAACAACCTGCACAGGGACGTATAGGCGTACAGGGCCGGCGAGACGCGCCGCCGTTCGTGCGAGAACGCCGCATGGACCAGCGAACGACCTCTCGAAGGATCTCGACCGTCGCATCGATGCGCTCGCGGAGCGATCGATGCAGACCCGCAGCCAGATCATCGAGGACGCGCCGGCGCATGGCCGCTCGCTGGCTTGGCAGCAGAGGTGGGCCGCAGGCATCGAAGCGGGGCTTGCGGAAGCCGCTCGGGGCGACTTCGCCACCGAGGAGGAGATCGCTCTCGTCCTCGACAGGTACGCGGAGCGCTGATCGCGCTTGCCGGAGGTCGTCTGGACCCGCCGTTATCTCCGCGAGTTGGACACCATCCACGGCCGGACGAGGCGCCTGCTTTCCGAAAACCCGTTCACGGTCGTGTTGGTGAGATCGAGGGGACGCGGGAATTCGTCGTTCCCGGAACGCCTTACATCGTCGCCTATCGCGGGCTGGAGACGCGGGTCGAAGTCCTTTTCGTGCAGCGCACCGCCCGGGAGCGGCCGGACGCTCTCTGAGACTCAGCCTCTTTCGAAGCCCTGCAGCACGTTCACCGCGTTCACACCCAGCGCCTCCACCGCATAGCCGCCTTCCATCACGAAAAGCGTCGGCAGGCCGAAATCGGCGATGCGGCGGCCGATGGTGGAGAAGTGTTCGCTCTCCAGCCTGAACTGCGAGATCGGGTCTTCCTTGAACGTGTCGACACCGAGGGAGACGACGAGGGCGGTCGGCGCGTAGGCGCGGATCTTCGCGTGGGCGTCCTCGAAGGCTGCCAGCCATTCCGGCCATGCGGTGCCGGCAGGCAGCGGGTAGTTGAGGTTGTAGCCTTCGCCCTTGCCGGTGCCGCGCTCGCGGGCATAGCCGAGGTGGAAGGGGAACTCGAAGTCCGGGTCGCCGTGCAGGCTGGCGAGCAGCACGTCGTCCCGCTCGTAGAAGATTTCCTGCGTGCCGTTGCCGTGGTGGTAGTCGATGTCGAAGATCGCGACGCGGGCATGGCCGTTGTCGAGGAAGCGCTGCGCGGCGACGGCCGCGTTATTCAGGTAGCAATAGCCGCCGAAGAAGTCGCGGCCGGCATGGTGGCCGGGCGGACGGCAGAGCGAGAAGGCGGCACGCTCGCCGGCGAGCACGGCGTCGGCCCCGGCAAGAGCGGTATCGGCCGCACGCTTGGCCGCCTGCCACGTCGTTTCGGTGATCGAGCCGGCCATGTCGAAGGAATAATAGGAAAGCCGGGCGTCGAGGCCCGAGGGCGGGGCGTCGATCATCGGCATGGAGCGATGGCGCCAGCTATAGGGCCAGACCTCGCCGTCGCGCCCGGCGGCCTGCCATTCGGAAAAGACGGTCTCCAGGAAATCGAGATAATCGGGCGTATGGATGCGCTCGATGGCGGCGCGCTCATAGGCCGGCGGCTCGACGACCGGGCCGAGCCCGACCTCGTTCACGCGCCGCAGGACGATCTCGGCGCGTTCCGGCTTTTCGAAGGTCTCGACGATGCGGCCGAAGGAGAGCTCCATGCCGCTGTGATGCAGGTGATGGTCGGCGGTGTAGAAGGTTTTCATTCTCAGACGACCTCGCCGTAGAGCGTGCGTTCGAGCGCGGTCACTTCCGCCGCGAAACGGCGGTATTCGGCGCGCTTGAGGGCCAGGAAGACGTGGTGCAGGCGCGCGCCGAGCGCTTCCCTCAGGAAGTCCGAGCGGGCCGCCGTCTCGATGGCGCTGCGCCAGTCCGGCGGCAGCGCATCTCCCGTTGCCTCGGCATAGGCCGTCGTCTCGGGGCCGGGATCGGCCTTCGCGAGAATGCCCCTGCGCATGCCGGCAAGCACGGTCGCGCCGACGAGATAGGGATTGGAATCGATGCCGGCGGCGCGCTGTTCGAGGTGGCGGCCGGCGGGTGCGCCGGCCGGGATGCGGATGGCGACGGAACGGTTGTTGGTGCCCCAGGTCGGCGTCGTCGGCGCGTAGCTCTGGGCGGAAAAGCGCCGCCAGGAATTGAGGTGGGGGGCGAAGACGAGCATGGATTCATGCATCGTTTCAAGCAGGCCCGCGACCGCCTGCCTCAGGAGGGGCGCCAGCGCCTCGTCCCGATCGGCGAAGAGGTTCTCGCCTTTCGCATCGGCAAGGCTCGCATGGACATGCATGCCGGAACCGGCGCGACCGGCAAAGGGCTTTGCCATGAAGCAGGCCATCATGCCGTGGCGCACCGCGAGCGCGCGGATGAGGCGCTTCAGCATGGTGATGTCGTCGGCCGCACGCAGCGCGCTGCCGTGGCGCAGCGTCAGTTCGAACTGGCCCTGGGCATATTCCGAGATCATGGTCTCGACGGGCAGGCCCTGCGCTTTAGCGCCGCGATAGACGGCGTCGATGAACGGCTCCAGCCGGTCGAGCTCGGTGACGCCGTAGACCTGGATGCCGTCCGGCCGTTCGCCGGACAGCGGCAGGCGGAGCGGCTGGAAATGGCCGCCCTCCGTGCGTTCGCGGTCGAGCAGGTAGAATTCCAGCTCGTAGGCGAGAACGGGATGGTAGCCGTCCGCTTCGAGCAGCTTCACCTGGCGGGCGAGCGCATGGCGCGGATCGGCCGCCATGGGCGTGCCGTCGAGCTCGAAAAGGGCAAGGCGCACCTCGCCGCGTGGCGGGGACGTCCAGGGTAGGGGGACGAGCGAGCCGGCAACCGGCCAGGCGCGCCTGTCGGCATCGCCGTCCGACCAGACGAGGCCGGTCTCCTCCACGTCCTCGCCGGTCACGTCGAGGCCGAGGATCGAGCCGGGCAGGTGCCGGCCGGAGCGGAAGATCGGCAGGAGCTCGTGCCGCCGGATGATCTTGCCGCGCGCAATGCCGTTGAGGTCGATCAGCACGAGGTCGAAGGCGGTGATGTCCGGATGGGCGGCGAGGAAGGCTTCGGCTTCGGCAATGTCGGCGGCTTCCGGGGGACGGGTGGGAAGGTCGCGGCTCACGCGGCTGCCCTCCGCTCGGCAAGGCGGCCGAGGACGGTCGCGAACGCCTCGACGAGCCCGTCCGCCTGCTCTTGCGAAAGGGCCGGGCTGACGAGCACCATGTTGTGGAAGGGCGTCAGCAGATAGCCGAGATTGAGCATGGAAAGATGAAGCGCCGCCTCGATCGTGTCGGAGGCCGCAGCGCGTGCCTCGGCGGCGTTGCGCACCGGCACGGGCGAGAAGACGACCTCCAGCCGGGCGCCGACGCGCGAGACCGTCCAGCCGAGGCCGGCGGCGGCGATCGCCGCCTTGAAGCCGGCCTCGATGCGGTCGGCGCGGGCCTGCATGGTGCGGTAGGCGTCCTCGGTCATGACATGTTCGAGGCAGGCGCGCAGGCAGGCGAGCTGCAGCGCGCTGCCGGACAGCGTCGTGCCGATGCCGGAATGGCCGTGGCCGCTCTGCTCGCGGCGGATGACATGCAGCCTGTCGGAGATCGCCTGCGTCATGCCCCAGACGCTGACGGGAACGCCGCCGCCGATGGGCTTGCCCATGACCATGAGATCGGGGTCGAGGCCGTGCACCTTCGTATAGCCGCCGAGGCCGGTGGAGATGGTGTGCGTCTCGTCGATGAGGAGCAGGGTGCCCGCCTCGCGCGTCAGGCGGCGCAGGGCGTCATGGAAGCCCGGGGCGGGCGGGATCATGCCGCAATTGGTCATGACCGGCTCGGCGAGCACGCAGGCGATGTCCTGCGCGGCGAGCGCCTTTTCCAGCGCGGCTTCGTCGTTGAAGGGGATGGAGACGGTGAGTTCGCCGAGGTCGCGGACCTGGCCCAGGAGATTGCGGCGCGAGACCGTCCTGCCGTCGACGAGGTCGACCAGCGTGTCGTCCACGGCGCCGTGATAGCAGCCGTCGAAGACGAGGAGTTTCGCCCGGCCGGTGACGGCGCGCGCGACGCGGATGGCGAAGCGGTTGGCATCGCTTGCGGTGGCGCCGAGCTGCCAGCGCGGCAGGCCGAAGCGCTCGACGAGGAGCCGGCCGACGATCTGCGCATCGGAGGAGGGCAGCATGGTCGTGAGGCCGCGGGAGCCGGCATTCCGCAGCGCCTCCAGGACGGGTGCCGGGCCATGGCCGAACATCGCGCCCGTGTCGCCGAGGCAGACGTCGACGATGCGGTTGCCGTCGATATCGACGAGTTCGGCGCCGCTCGCCTGGTCGATCACGACGGGGAAGGGCGCCGGCCAGTCCAGCATCCAGTGCTGCGGCACGCCGTCGAAGAAGCCCGATGCCGCTTCGTCATGCGCCGCCGCGGAACGCGGCCTGCGCGCTCGAAACAGCTCCGCTTCCGCCTCGATCAGCGCGCGGGCGCGCGCCTCCAGGTCCGCCCTCTCCATCCCGTTCTCCCGCAGGTGCCTTGAAATGTGATCACATATTGGTTGATGTGATTTCAAGTGTCAAACGGCAAGATGGCTACAGGGAACCCACGAGGTGCAGCCAGTCGTGCACGGATGCGGCGGCCTGTTTCTCGGCCGAACCGCGCACGAGCGGGCTTCGGCCGTCCCTCTCGCGCACCTCGCTCGGGCTCATGCCGAAATGGTTGCGGAAGGCGCGCGAGAAGGCGGACGTGTCGGCAAAGCCGCAGGCATAGGCGATCTCGCCGATCGTCCGCTTGCCGTCGTTCGCCAGCATCCGCAGGGCGGTGCGCAGGCGGCGGGTGCGGATATAGTCTGTGACGCCGCCGATGGGCTCGAAGAGGCGGTAGAGCGAGGCGCGCGACAGGCCGAACATCTTGCACAAGTGATCCGGACCGAGATCGGGCAAGGCGATGTGCTGTTCGATGTAGCGGCGGATTTCCATGATGACCGCGCCGCGCACGGTGGGTGAGGGCCGGCTCCGCGCGGCTATCTTCGGCGCGATGAGACCGGTGACGAGGTTCGCCGTGGCGGCGACGACGGTCGGGGCCTCCGCGCGGGTGATTTCCGGAAGGTCCGCGAACAGGGCGCGCAGATGGCTGCCGATCAGCCGTGCCGTGCTGGTCGAGCGCTTGAGGAGAAGGCCGTGCAGCGCATCGTTCTCCGCCTCCCTGCTGAAGAGCAGGTGGCGCGGCAGGACCAGCGTGAGGTTGCGGCAGCGCTGCGTCTGGGAATGCATCGATCGCGTCAGGTCGAAGACGGAAATATCGCCCGCCTCGACCAGCATCGTCTCGCCGTTCACCGTGCGCATGTCGCTGCCCTCCAGCGTCAGTTGCACGAAGACGAGGTCGAGGCCGCTGCGGGCGATGTGGCCGGGATCGCGCGAGAAGGCATAGGTCGTGCCCTGCATGTCGGCGACGAAGAAGAGGGCGGGGCCCATGAAATGGGTGGACAGCCCCGCACGGAAGTCGGCGAGCCGCTCCGGCATTTCGACCGTGGTGCGGAAGACGGGATCGAGCGTTTCGGTGAAGAGGCGGCTTTTCCGGCGACAATCCGCACCGGCTTCGGCGACGACGGAGTGGGACGGCAGCTTGTCGATGGGGCTCATTGCGCCTCACGGTTCCTGAAAATGGATGGCATTGCCTGTCAGGCACGCCTGCGGCGACGGTTCCTTCCGTCGTGCCGCGGCAGCGCATGCGCAGCCTTGGCGCGGCGTCTCATTCTTTTGTCTCCCTGTCTCATATTGCCTACCCCGTTCGGTAATACAATTGACAGTTTAGCCAGCCTCCAACCCCATGGAAAAAAATGGGTCCATTCGGGCCCCGCGCGCGACAAGAACGACAGAGGGCGCATCGCCCCGGAACGGGATTGCAGACGTGGACCAGATTTCTTTCGACGACGGCTCGCTGGACTTCCATGTGCCACCCGTCGAATTCCTGCGAGCATCGGTGTTCGCCGGGGCACGGGATCGGGTGATCGCCGGCAAGCTGGCGCTCTACGAGGGCAACCATCTCTTCAACCGTCTCGTCCTGGAGGAGGGGCGTTACCTCTGTTATCTCGCCGCCCTGTCGCTCCACAGCGCGCAGGACATGGCGCAGCCCTCGACCTGGCTGACGCTCGGCCGTCTCCAGCGCGAGGTCACGACACTTGGCGTGGCGAGCCGGAACCGTGTCGAGGCACAGGTCTCTTGCCTGCGCAAATACGGCTTCCTCACCCAGCAGCCCCACGCCCCGGACCGCCGCGTCCGCCTGCTCGTCCCGAATGACGGGTTCCTGTCGCACGATGCGCGCACGCTCGACCTGCTCGCGAACGGGCTTGCCGAATTCGGTCTTTCGCCGACGGAGGCATCCAGGAGTGTATCCGGCACGGAGCTGCACCGCGCGATGCGCCGCGCGACGTTGCCGCACTTGCGGGGCATCAGCCACCTCATTCGCCGCCACCCGCAGCTTTCGCCCTTCTTTGCCCACGACTGCGGCTACATGGTCCTGCTGCTTCTCCTGCGCAATGCGGCGGCAACCGGCGGCCGCGGCGTCTCCACGGGGTATCAGCGGCTTGCCGTGCAGGCGGGCGTCTCGCGCACCCATGTCCGCCGCATCATCGAGGCGGCGCGGGACGCCGGCCTCCTGACGACCGAGGCCCGCGGCGGCCACGACATCGGGCTGACGCCCGCGATGTGGCAGGCGGCGGACCGCTGGTTCGCCGACCAGTTCGCCCTGACCGACCTGCTCCTGCGCCAGGGGCTGGCGCATCTGTGTCCGGCCGGCTGCTAGCGCTCGCCGGCCTCTGCAATACCCTTGGTCAGGCTGCCCGTCGCCGGATAGAGCGGGATGAGGCAGGCCTGGAGCGCGTGATAGATGTCGCCCTTGCCGGCGAACAGGGTGTAGCTCGGCACGAGGTCCTCGGTGAGCTCCTCATGCCAGCCGCCGCGATCCTGATCGAGGAAATGGCGGGCGATCGAATCCCAGATCCTGCGATACCAGGTCTCGTGGAAGTCGTCCGGCAGGTGCTCGCAAAGGAAGGCGGCGGCGCCGACGCCCTCGGCCATCGGCCACCACAGCTTGTTGCGCTTGGCCGGTTCGTCGTTCCAGTCGAGCGTGTAGAAGAAGCCGCCCTTTTCCTTGTCCCAGCCGAGTGCGATGGACTGGGCGAAGAGCGCCCTGGCGGCCTCCGGCATCCAGGCGTGCTTGCGTCCGCCAAGCGCATGGAGCTGGAGCACGAGGCGGGCCCATTCGAGCCAGTGGCCGGGCGTGGTGCCGGAGGGGCGGAACATCTCGTTGCCGCGATAGTCCTTGTCGAGCACCCAGTTCTCGTCGAAATGCTCGGGCACGCGGAAGCCGTTTTCGCCGGCGCGGCGGCGGATGAGGAGGTCGGCGATACGCTCGGCCTTGTCGAGGTAGCCCTTTTCGCCGGTCGCCTCGTAGGCGGCCATCAGGGCTTCCGTCAGGTGCATGTTGGAATTCTGGCCGCGGTAGCCGGCGACCGGCGTCCAGTCCGCCTCGAATTCCTCGGCGATCGCGCCGTGCCTGTCGTCCCAGAAGCGGGTGTTGAGGACCTCCGTGACGTCGGCGATCATGCGGTCGGCGTCGGGATGGCCGGCGACCCTGGCGCTGGAGGCGGCGAGCAGCACGAAGGCGTGGCCGTAGCCCTGCTTGCTGGCGTCGAGCAGGCCGGAATTGTCGAGCGACCAGTGATAGCCGCCGCGCTCGTGGTCGCGATGCTTCTCCCAGAGATATTTCATGCCGTGATCGACGATGTCGTCGGAGCCGGGGCGGCCGAGCAGGCTGCCCATGGAAAAGCAATGCACCATGCGGGCGGTGGAGTGGATGCCGCGCACCGGGTTGCCGGGATTGATCGGCCGGCCCTCGGCATCGAGTTCATGGAAGCCGCCCAGCGGATTGAAGGCCCGGTTCTGGAAGAAGTCGAACAGGCGGTTCGCTTCCCGCCAGAGCCATTGGCGGTGGTAGTCGCGCTTGCGCCAAGCCGTGCCGAGATGTCCCGTTGCGCCCATGATGCGTTCTCCTTTTTGATCGGTCCGCATTGTCGTGTCCGGTGCCGGGGCCTGACCGGAACGCGGCGGAATTTACCGTGGCGTGGGGTCACGCACGGCCCGCAACGTTCACAGTGACGGCTGGCCTCGACAGATGGGAGGCAATTTATGGCCCAGAAAGGAAGGAGCCGCAACCATCGGGCCCGGGAATCTCCAGCCGGGGCGCCGGGTCGGCGTGGGATCGCGACGGCGCGCCTTGCGGATTAAGGCGCGCCGCTCGTCCGCCTAGCTGGCGGCGTTGTACTTGGCGTCCACCGCGTCGATCGCCTTGACGTTGCCGGCGGAGCGGCCGTTCTCGTCGAAGGTCTGGGCGAGATAGGCGTCGGCGATGGCCTTGGCCAGCTCCGAGCCGATGACGCGGGCGCCCATGGTGATGATCTGCGCGTTGTTGGAGAGCGCGGCGCGCTCGGCCGAATAGGTGTCGTGCGTCAGCGCGGCGCGGATGCCGGGCACCTTGTTGGCCGAGATGCAGACGCCGATGCCGGTGCCGCAGACGAGGATGGCGCGGTCGTATTCGCCGGCGATGACGGCCGAGGCGACGCGGTCGGAGAGATTGGCGTAGAAGGCGTCCGCGCCGGCATCGGTGCGCGAGACCTCGTGCACGTCGTGGCGGTCCTTCAGGTGATCGGCGAGGACCTTGGCAAGGCCTTCGCCCGCGCTGTCACCGGCAATGGCGAGTTTCATGGGAAGTCTCCTTTCAGATGGTGGCGGCTGCGCGCGCCAGGATGTCGAGATAGCCTTCAACCTTCCAGGCTGAGCGGCCGATGAAGAGCCCGTCGATGTCGGGGCAGGCGATCAGTTCCGCGCAGTTCTGCGGGTTGACCGAACCGCCGTAGAGGCAGGGAATGCGGCGGCCGAGAATGTTCTGCGCCACCTTGGCGATCTCGGCGTGGCGCGCGTTCGCATAGTCCGCGCTTGCCGGGATGCCCTTCTCGCCGATGGCCCATACGGGCTCGTAGGCGAGCAGGATCTCCGCCTCCTTCTGCGCGCCGTCGAGCTTGCCGAGGGCGCCGCGCACCTGCTGCGCCAGCACATCCGCCGCCCGGCCGCTTTCGCGGTCGGCGAGCGTTTCGCCGATGCAGATGAGCGGCACGAGCCCGTGGCGCACCGCCGCCTCCGTCTTGAGGCCGACCGTCTCGTCCGTCTCGCCGAAATGCTCGCGGCGTTCGGAATGGCCGAGTTCGACGAGGTCGAGATTGCAGTCCTTCAGCATCACGGGCGAGACCTCGCCCGTCCAGGCACCTTCGTCGGCCCAATGCATGTTCTGGGCGCCGACCTTGACGGAGGTGCCGGAAAGCATGGCCTTGACCTCGCGCACGGCGGTAAAGGGCGGGATGACGAAGCGCTGGATGCGGGCGTCGGCATCGCCATCCGCCGCCTTCAGGCCCTCGGCGAAGGACTTCGCCTCGGCGAGCGTCTTGTTCATCTTCCAGCTCGTGCCGACCCAGAACTTCCGGCCTTGGCTCATGTCGTCGTCTCCCTATCGGTTTCTGTTTTCTTCATGTCGAGGTCCGCAGGAGGAGCCGCGCCGTCCGCTCGTCCGTGATCAGGCCGTGGAGCTTGTGGCTGTGCAGCACGGCGCGGATCGCCTCTGTCTTCACGGGGCCGCCGGCGATGGCGACGATCCGGTCCCCATCGGTCTCGGAGAACGAGGCGGCAAGCGTGCGGGCGGTCACCGCCGTCTCAAGGATGCGCCCCTTGTTGTCGAAGAAATGGCCGAGCAGTTCGCCGACGCCGCCGAGCGCGGCGATCTCCTCCAGTTCGTCCGGCTGCAACATGCCGGATTTGACGAGATGGGCCTGGTTGTCGACGGTGCCGATGCCGACGATCTTGAGGTCGGCGCGCCGCGCAAGGTCGAAGACCTCCTTGACGCCGCGCTGGGCGAGCAGCACCTCGCGGTCCTCCTCCGTATTGGCGAAGAAGGGCACGGGCATCACATAGGCCTGCGTGCCGGTCTTCTCCGCGAGGCGATGCATCACGTCATAGGGGTTGGCCGCATAGTTGCGGGTGAGCCCGCCGAGCAGGGAGACGAAGCGCGTGCCGCTCGCGGCGATGCGCGGCAGGTGGCGGACGGCGGCCGACAGCGTTCGGCCATGGCCGAGCCCGATGACGGCCGCTTCCCCGCGCTCGATTTCCCGGCGAAGGAAGTCCGCGCCCGCATGGCCGAGGGTGGTGAGCGCCAGCGCATCGTCGTCCGTATCGGGCGCGACCTCGCAATAGTCGAGCCCGTAGCGGGTCGAGAGCTCGACTTCGAGGTTGGCGCATTCGGCGATCTCGCCGTCGATGCTGACCTTCACCAGGCCGTCGGCGACCGCGCGCGCGATCAGCCGGTGCGCCTTCACCGAGGGAATGCCGAGCCGCTTGGCAACGGCCGACTGGGTGAACCCGCCGATATAGTGCAGCCATGCGGCGCGGACTGCGAGGGAGTGTTCATTGTCGGTCATCGGCGATTCCTGTCCTGCCTTCAGCCGAAGCGGTCTTCAGGCCAAGTCCTAGAGCATTTCCGCTTTCGCTGGAATTGACCGGGCAGGCGGCGGTCAGCCCAGCTTCAGGTCGGATGCGCCCGTATCGATATGCGGTGCCCAGAAGGCGATGCTTTCGGCGATCTGCGCAATGACCTCACGGTCGTTCGGCTCGCGTTCCTTGAAGGAGAGTTCGAGGCAGATCTCGTTGTCGACGGCGCCGCCGTCCGCGAAGGCCTTGAGGAGCGGCTCCGGCTGGATCCTCCCCCTGGCGTTGAATTCGGCGGTGAAAGGCCGGTGGCCGCCCTTGTCCATCAGGCTCTGCTTGATATGGATGGTCGGCGAGACCTTTGGCACGGCGCGCGCCCAGGCGTAAGGGTCGAAATCATCGGGGTTGCCGGAGGTGACGTCGCCGTGGTCGATGTCGGCCATCATCCACATGGGGATGGCCATGTCCGCCGCGGTGAGCCGGTCCTGGAGCGCCATGCAGGCCTTTATCGTCTCGCCGAATTCGCGGCCGATGCTCATCGGCTCCCAGAAGACGTAGGAAAGGCCCGCGCCGCTGGCGTGCTCGGCGACCTCGGCCCAGCAGTCGATGGCGATGCGGGTCAGTTCCTCGCGGCGGGCCGGATCGTCGTAATCCTTGTAGGTGAAGATGGCGAACTGGGTGCCGACGGAGGTGCCGCCGAGATCGCCGATGATGTCGGCGAAGGTCTTGAACCAGTCGACATAGTAGCGGCGCACATCCGCATCCGGATGGCCGAAATGGTTGAGGCGTCCATAGGGGCCGGTCATGCCCGAGGTGACGCGCACGCCGGTGCGCTGGAGCGCACGGTCCATCTGGCGCGTCAGCCGGCGGATCGTCGCGGCGTTCCAGCTCGGATTGATGAATTCGTGCGTCAACTGGAGGTCGCGCAGGCGAAGGTCCCGTGCGACGGTCTCGACCAGGTCGTCGGGATCGGCGAAGCGGTTGACCAGCGGATTGGTGTTGAGCGAAAGCGTCAGCGGCATGGTCGTCCTCAGGCGGCGGCAGGGCGGGCGGCATCGAACCAGTCGGCAAAGGCCGCGCGCTCGGCTTCCGTCAGGTGCAGGTAGTGCTTGGTGCGGCGGTAGAGGATGTCCTCCACCGTCTGCGCCCATTCGGTGGCGACGAGATAGCGGGCTTCCGCCTCGTAGAACTGGCCACCGAAATGCCGGCCGAGCCCTTCGAGGCCGGTCGCGCCGCCGACGACGGCCTTGGTGCGCGTGCCGTAGAGGCGGCCGTAATGGTGCACCAGCTTGCGCGGCATCCACGGATAGGCGTCGCGCAGGCCGTTGGCGAAGGTCTCGTAGTCGGCGTTCGGCATGTCGCCGCCGGGCAGCGGGGCCTTCTCCGTCCAGTCGCCGCCCATGGTGGGGAAGATGTGCCCGAGGCGATGCATGCCGCGCTCGGCGAGCTCGCGGAAGGTGGTGATCTTGCCGCCGAAGACGTTGAGCAGCGGCGCGCCGCCCGTCTCGTCGAGGTCGAAGACATAGTCGCGGGTGACGGCGGAGGGATTGCCCTTGCCGTCGTCGAAGAGCGGGCGCACGCCGGAGAAGGAGTGCAGCACGTCCTGCCGGCGCAGCTTCTCCTTGAAGTAGCGGTTCACGGCCTTCAACAGGTAGTCGATCTCCGTCTCGTCGGCCGAGACGTCCTCGGCGCGGCCCTCATAGGCGATGTCGGTGGTGCCGATCAGCGCCTTGTCGCCCTCGTAGGGGTTGATGAAGATGACGCGCTTGTCGTGGTTCTGCACCAGATAGGCGTTCGCCCCCGACCAGAACTTCGGCACGATGATGTGGCTGCCCTTGACGAGGCGGACATTGCGCGTGGAGTTGGAGCCGGCGACGCGGTTGATGACGTCGGACACCCACGGGCCGGCGCAGTTGACGACGCATTTCGCGCGGAAGGCGCGGGTCTCGCCCGTCACGCGGTTCTTCGTCTCCACGATCCAGACACCGTTTTCGCGGCGGGCGGAGACGGCCGGCGAACGGGTCAGCACCACGGCGCCCTTTTCCGCCGCGCCGAGCGCGTTGAGGGTCACGAGGCGGGCGTCGTCCACCCAGCAGTCGGAATATTCGAAGCCGCGGGTGTACTGGTCGAGGATCGGCGTGCCCTCGGGATCGCGCGCAAGGTCCAGCGTGCGCGTGCCGGGCAGCTTCTTCCGGCCGCCGAGATGATCGTAGAGGAAAAGGCCGAGGCGCACGAGCCAGGCGGGACGATCCTCGGGGCTGTGCGGTAGGACGAAGCGCATCGGCCAGATGATGTGCGGGGCGGCGTTGAGCAGCACCTCGCGCTCGATCAGCGCTTCGCGCACCAGCCGGAATTCGTAATATTCGAGGTAGCGCAGGCCGCCGTGCACCAGCTTGCCGGACCGGGAGGAGGTGCCCTCGGCAAGGTCGTCCTTTTCGCACAGCACGACCTTCAGGCCGCGGCCCGCCGCGTCGCGCGCGATGCCGGCGCCGTTGATGCCGCCACCGATCACGAAGAGGTCAATAAGCTCGGGCTCGTTCATCCAGGTCTCCTTCGACGCCACCCGCCGGGCGGCGCATTCCTCGTTTCGTCAGCGCGCGGCCAGGATGTCCCAGGCGGGCGCAATGCCCCGGCGAACATCCGAATAGGCGGCAAAGAGGCGCGTCATGCGTTCGGTGTCTTCGGGCTTCGGCCGTTCGGCCTCGCCGAGTTCCGGCGTCACCCAGTCGGCAATGCAGTCGTCCATCGTGCGGTATGCGCCGATGGCGACCGCGGCCATCATCGAGGCGCCGGCCGCGCCCGCTTCCTCGCGCGTGCTGACACGGACAGGCGCGCCGAGCGCGGCACCGAGCGTGCCCCGCAGGGCGGCCGAGCGGGCCGCGCCGCCGCTGATGCGCAGTTCGGCGGGCAGCGTGCCCATGGCGGCGTAGCAATCGCGCGTCGCCATGCCGAGGCCTTCGAGGACGGCGCGCACGAGATCGGGATAGCGATGGCGGCTGGAAAGGCCGGTGAAGTTGGCGCGGGCGCGGGCATTGACGAAGGGACCGCGCTCGCCGGCCTCGGAAATGTAGGGGTGATAGAGGATATTGCCGGGCTTGCTGGCGGCGAACCACTGGTCGACGCGGCCGATCATCTCGCTGAGCCCGACGGTGACGCCGAATTCACCGAGAAGGTCTGCGCCGAGCTGGAGCAGCCAGTCGAGGTTGATCGTCGCACCCATGTTGGTCTGCACCTGCGTGACGATGCCGGGGATCGGCAGGGCGATGACGTAGCCGGTGCGCTCGGCATTCAGCACCACATCGGAAACGGGCTTGGCGAGAAGATGCACACCCGTCGAGCCGATGGCCGAGCAGGCGGCGTTGCGGCCCTCGCTGCGCACGCCCGCGCCGAGCGCCGTCATGCACATGTCGACATAGCCGAGGCAGACCGGCGTGCCGGCCTTCAGGCCGGACGCCGCGGCCGCTTCCGCCGTCAGCGGATGGGCGGTTTCTGTGCCCTCGATCACCTCCGGCAGCAGGGCGCGGCGATGCGTCAGGCCGAGGGCGGCGAGCACGTCGCTGTCGTAGCTGCGGGTGCGGAAATTGCCGAAGGTGAAGCTGACTTCGGACGGGTCGGTGGCGCGGATGCCCGTCAGGTTGAGGTAGAGCCAGTCCTTGCAGTGCATGGCCGTCTCGGCGCCGGCGAGCAGTTCCGGGAAATACCGGTCCATGTGGGCAAGCTGGGCGCCCTGCTGGCAGGTGTTGAGGCCGGTGCCCGTCGCCTCGAACCGTGCGCGGTCGGCCTGCGTGGCGGCGAGGCGCTCGACGGTCGGTGCGGCGCGGGCGTCAAGCCATAGCCAGGCATCGCCCGCCGGCCGGTTGCCCGCCCCGACGAGCCAGGTGCCGTCCCCCTGGCCGGTGACGGCGATGGAGGCGGTGCGGCCGGCGAGGCCCTCCACCTTTTCGGCGAGCCCGCGCAGGGCGCGCGTGCAGTCGAGCCAGGTCTGGTCGAGGGACTGCGTGACGGCGCCGTCGTCGCCGGTCGTATAGGTGTTGCGGACGGAGGCGCTGGCGATCTGCCGGCCGCCGAGGCTGAAGGCGACGGCCTTCATGACGGACGTGCCGGCGTCGATGCCGATGATCAGGTCTGCGGTCTCAGCCATGGGGCACGCCTGCGCGGCCCGCGACGGCCCTTGCCGCTTCGACTGGCGCGAAACAGAGCATTCGATCCTCCCGATAGTCTTCCACGAAAGCGCGCGCTGCTTTCCGGCCCGGCCCTGGACGTCAACGCAGAGCTTCCGGACGTCGCAAAAGAACATAACACAAAGTTATCGTGTGTCTCGTAAAATTTTTCCGGTCACGAATTTTTTTTCAGATAGGATGAAAGCCTGTGGAAACGGGCCGGCCGGCGTGCTCTCGGCGCTGCCGTGCCCTCCACGGCTGGCCCGCCCCTGACGCAGGGCTCGCCTCCGAAGAGCCTGGTAGAGCCGGATTTTTTGCAATTTTCCAATTCTATTCATTTGGTTGCGGCGATCCTGCGTACCTGCCGGACTGCAGATGGCCGCGCCGGCCTGACGAGGGCCTCCTCAAGACGCGGGGGTGAAATATTTCGGTGAAAAAGTGGAGCTGGATGGCGTGGCGGTTCGAAAAGGCCGATTGACAGGCCATGTTAATTTAACATATATACTGCGACATATAACACGCTTATATCGCAACTGCGAAAATGTGTGCAATGCAGCGCAAGGCGGGTGAGGAGATCCGGCCGGCGCGTTCAGGGAGGGCATCATGAGATATTCCGTTTGGAACGCATCGGCGCTCGGCCGGTCCGCCGCAGGCGTGCCCCTCGGCGCATGTCCCGCGCCGGCCTCCTGCCGCCGCTCCCGCTGACCTCTCCATCGTTCAACCGCAAGGCCGACCGACATGACCGACGCCACGTTATCGAAATCGCCCCAGCCCGCGCGTAGCTATCGTTGGATCGGCATCGCCGCAGTCGTCGTGCTGCTCGGCGCCATGGCCTTCGACACGAAGATCGTGCGGATCGGCTCGGAAAACGACGTCCAGGTGAAGCGGTTCTCGCCGGAGGCCTTCGGCGCCGAGCAGTTCCCCCTCATCCGCCAGAACGTCGAGACGCGTGCCGTCGATGCGGCCGAGCTGTCGCAGGCGATCGCCGCCGACAAGAAGGCGGCGGGCGAGAAATACGGCGTCGCGACCTCCGTCGGCCCCGTCGTCCCGGTCAAGTTTACCGGCGTCGTCGGGGAACGCAAGGCGAACTACAATGTCGTGGCGGTCGAGGGGCTTCCGGCCGAACTGACCGTGCGCGTGCAGACGGGCCCGGCGCTCAACGGCACGGACCTGCGCGATGCGACCGGCCAGATCGAGTTCGGCCAGTTCAGGAACCAGATCGAATACCAGGACGCGGGATCGGCCCTCAACAACGAGGTCAAGAAGGTCGTGCTCGGCGGCATCGACCCGGCGGCGCTCACCGGCAAGACCGTCTTGGTGGTCGGCGTCTTCAAGCTGGTCAACCCGAAGAGCTGGATCGTCACGCCCGTGAGGTTCGATGTCCAATGAGCACGCCCGTGGAGACAGGCCGGAAGGGTGAAGTCGTGCTCGCCGCGCGCAACGTGGCGAAGTCCTACGGCAGCGTCCATGCCCTCAAGGGCGTCAACTTCGACATTCATCGCGGCCAGGTGACGACGCTGTTCGGCGAGAACGGCGCCGGCAAGTCGACGCTGATGAAGATCCTTTCCGGCGTGGTGCAGCCGACGTCCGGAGAAATCATTCTCGATGGGGAACCCACCGCTTTCGCGTCATCCTCCCAAGCGCGCGACCGCGGCATCTCCATCATCCATCAGGAGCTCAGCCTCGCGCCCAACATGAACGTCCGCGACAACATCTTCATGGGTCGCGAGATCATGACGGCGACGGGCGTGGACTTCGCGGAAGAAGAGCGCCAGACGCGCCTCCTGATGGCTGAACTCGAAGAGGACATCGATCCTCTCACACCCGTCGAGGACCTGCGCCTCGGCCAGCAGCAGATCGTCGAGATCGCGCGGGCCCTGTCGGTCAATTCGCGCATCCTGATCATGGACGAGCCGACCTCGGCGCTGAGCGCGTCCGAAGTGGAGGTGCTGTTCAAGGTCATCCGCGACCTCACCGGCCGCGGCGTCTCCATCGTCTATATCTCGCATCACCTCGAAGAGGCGCTGCAGATCACCAATCACGCGGTCGTCCTGCGCGACGGCACGATGACGGCCTATGCCGAGCGCAAGGACATCGACCTCGAATGGATCGTCCGCCACATGGTGGGCGACAATTTCGACCTCGGTTCGCCGCCGGCCGGCTACGACAAGGGCGACGTGTCGCTCGCCATCGAGGGCCTCACGGTTCCCGATCCCGGCGGTGCCGGCTATTCGGTCGTCGACGGCCTTTCCCTCTCCGTGCGCGCGGGCGAGATCGTCTGCATCTACGGCCTGATGGGCGCGGGGCGCACGGAACTGCTCGAAACCGTCGCCGGCCGCCTCAAGGCCACGGCCGGAAAGGTCGTGCTGAAGGGCAGGGACGTCACCGGCCAGTCGATCGCCGACTGTATCCGCGACGGCCTCGTGCTGGTGCCGGAAGACCGGCAGCGCGACGGCCTGGTCCAGACCATGTCCGTCGGCCGCAACCTGTCGCTCGCAAGCCTTCGCACCTTCACCCGCGGGCTCTTCACCTCGACGTCCCGCGAGACGGGCCTTGTCGGCGATGCGATCCGCAAGGTGCATATCAAGACCGACGGCGGCGAAGCGGCGATCGGCTCGCTTTCGGGCGGCAACCAGCAGAAGGTCGTCATCGGCAAGATGCTGGCGACCAATCCCGAGGTCATCCTGCTCGACGAACCGAGCCGCGGCATCGACATCGGCGCCAAGGCCGAGGTCTTCAAGCTGCTCGCCGAGCGCGCGCGGCAGGGCCTTGCCGTCGTCTACACCACGTCCGAGGTCGGCGAATGCCTGAGCATCGCCCACCGCATCATCGTCATGCGGCGCGGCCGGATTTCCGCCGAGTTCGGTCCCGACGCGACCAAAGAACAGATCATGGCCGCCTCGGGCGAAGCCGTGCATGCCCACTAGGAGCGCTGAATCCATGTCAGTCACACCTGCAATCGACACAAAGGCAGCGGCGAACGGCGGCAAGCGCAGGAAGAGCCTTGTCGAGCTCCTGTTCGAAGGCCGCGCCTTCTTCGCGCTCATCGCCATCGTCGTCGTCTTCTCGCTGATGTCGCCGAACTACTTCACGATCAACAACTTCCTGATCATGGCCTCGCATGTCGCGATCTTCGGCCTGCTCGCCATCGGCATGCTGCTCGTCATCCTCAATGGCGGCATCGATCTTTCGGTCGGCTCGACGCTCGGCCTTGCCGGTGTGGTGGCGGGCTTCCTCATGCAGGGCGTGACGCTGCCGCAGATCGGCGTGATCCTCTATCCCTCGGTCTGGGTCGTGGTGGTGCTCACCTGCCTGCTCGGGGCCGTGGTCGGCGCGGTCAACGGCGTGCTGATCGCCTATCTGCGCGTGCCGGCCTTCGTGGCGACGCTCGGCGTGCTCTACGTCGCCCGCGGCATCGCCCTGCTGATGACCAACGGCCTGACCTACAACAATCTCGGCGGCCGTCCCGAGCTCGGCAATACCGGCTTCGACTGGCTCGGCTTCAACCGCCTTGCCGGCGTGCCGATCGGCGTCATCGTCCTGCTCGTCATCGCGGTCGCCTGCCATGTCCTGCTGACGCGCACGGCCTTCGGCCGCTGGCTCTATGCCTCGGGCGGCAACGAGCGCGCCGCGGAGCTCTCGGGCGTGCCGGTCAAGCGCGTCAAGATCATCGTCTACGTGCTCTCTGGCGTCTGCGCGGCGATTGCGGGCCTCGTCTTGTCCTCGCAGCTCACCTCGGCGGGCCCGACGGCCGGCACCACCTACGAGCTGACGGCGATCGCCGCCGTCGTCATCGGCGGCGCGGCGCTGACGGGCGGCCGCGGCACGGTGGTCGGCACCATGCTCGGCGCCTTCGTCATCGGCTTCCTCTCGGACGGGCTCGTGATCATCGGCGTCTCGGCCTACTGGCAGACGGTTTTCACCGGCGCCGTCATCGTCACCGCCGTTCTCCTGAACAGCGTCAAATACGGTCGCCGCTGAACGCGGCGACCGACTGGAACTGACCGCCGCCGGGAGAGGCGGACCATCGAGTGGCCCGGAAGCGGAAAGTATTGCCGAAAATCGGCGTAACCGAACTCAACAAAGGGAGTGAGACTATGTTCAAAAAAGGTATGCGTGTACTCTTCGCGGCAACGGCCGTCATGCCGCTGCTGTTCAGCTCGGCCTGGGCCGAAGGCCTGATCACCGTCATCGTCAACGATCCGTCGAACCCCTACTGGTTCACGGAAGGCGAAGTGGCCAAGAAGACCGCCGAAGACCTCGGCTACACGGCCAATGTCGGCGCCCACAAGGGTGACACCAACACCGAGAGCAACCTGATCGACACCGCGATCACCAACAAGTCGGTCGCCATCATCCTCGACCCGGCGAATGCCGACGGTTCCGTCGGTGCGGTCAAGAAGGCCGTCGCCGCCGGCATCCCCGTCATCCTCGTCAATGCCGAGATCAACCAGGAAGGCCTTGCCAAGGCGCAGCTCGTCTCGAACAACGCCCAGGGCGCCGCTCTCGGTGCGCAGCAATGGGTCGAGGCGGTCGGCGACAAGGGCAAGTATGTCGAGCTCTTCGGCGCTCCCTCCGACAACAACGCCGCAACGCGTTCGAACGGCTACGAAACCGTCCTGACGCAGTATCCGGATCTCGAAAAGGTCGGCAAGGAAGTGGCCGACTGGGATCGCACCAAGGGCCATGCCAAGATGCAGTCCCTGCTTCAGGCGAACCCGGACATCATCGGCGTGATCAGCGGCAACGACGAGATGGCCCTCGGCGCCATCGCCGCGCTCAAGGAAGCCGGCAAGCTCGACCAGGTCAAGGTCGGCGGCTTCGACGGTTCGCCGGATGCGGTCGCCGCCATCAAGGCCGGTGAACTGCAGTACACCGTCCTCCAGCCGGTCGCCGTGTTCTCGGAAGCGGCCGTCAAGCAGGCCGACAACGTGATCAAGAACGGCTCGACCGGTGTCGACACCGAAAAGCAGCTCTTCGATTGCCTCCTGATCACCAAGGACAATGTCGACAAGTACACCGCTCCCTTCGTCTTGAGCGAGTAATTTATCCCGGGAGCGCCCGTCCGCGGGCGCTCCCATTTCGCATTCCCGGGCTTTTCCGGGCCAGCTTGGCATTTTCCTTGCCGCCCGATACGAGATACGAAACCTCTATCCTCGAAGCATGGCAGGGCCTACGGTGAACAAGAAAGTCGACGTCAAGGATTTGCTTTCGGAAGAATTGCCGAGCGACAGCCGGCATGCGCGCCAGCTCGTGCGGCGCCAGATGATCGCCGAGACGGTGATCGCCGAAGGCTCGATCCGCATCGAGGACCTGACCGAGCGCTTCGGCATCAGCCTCATGACGGCGCACCGGGATGTCGACGAACTCGTCAGCCGCGGCCTCTTCCGCAAGACGCGCGGCATCGTCTCCGCCGCGCCGACCAGCCTCATCGAATCCTCCGACGTCTACCGCGCCACCCGGCAGGCGAAGGAGAAGAAGGCGGTCGCGAAAGCCGCCATGCAGTTCGTCGAGCCGGGCCAGGCGATCTTCATGGACGACGCCACGACCGTTCACGAGATGACGCGGTTCCTGCCGGCCAAGGTGCCGTTGACGGTCATCACCAACTCGCTCGTCCTCATCAACGCGCTGAAGGAGGTGAGCGACCTCAACCTCATCTGTCTCGGGGGGCAGTTCTACAACTGGTGCAATGCCTTCATGGGGCACATCACCACCAACGAGATCCGTCGGCTGCGCGCCGACACCGTGTTCATGTCGCTGTCGGCCATCGTCGACGACGTGGTCTATCACCAGTCGCCCGAGACGGTGGAGACCAAGCGGGCGATGTTCGAAAGCGCGGCAAGGCGCGTGCTCCTGGCGGACCACACCAAATTCGAGCGGCGCGCGCTGCATCACTTCGCGACGCTCAAGGAATTCGACGCCGTGATCGTCGACGAGGATATCCCGATCTCCCACCTGTCGCGCATGCGCTCGAAGGGGATCAACGTGATTGTGGCGGACGGCGAACGGTCCGGCTGAGGGGACCGCTGCCGCGGCTGCCCCGATACCCGGTTCCGTTCCGCCATTCGCCTGAGAATGGAGGCATGGATGCCCTGCATCATGGGTATAGACAGCGGCCTGACAGTGACCAAGGCCGTCATTTTCGACGCTGATGGAACGGTGCTCGCCATCGCCCGCCGACGCGTTCCCCAGCTCATCCCCGCGCCGCAGCAGGTCGAGCGCGACATGGACGGCCTGTGGACCGCGACGGCCGACGCCATCCGCGAGGCGATCGCCGCCTCAGGCCGCCCGGCCTCCGATATCGTGGCGATTGCCGCGACCGCCCACGGCGACGGCATCTACCTCCTTGATGAAGACAAAAGGCCGCTCGGCCCCGCCGTCGTCTCGCTCGACACGCGCGCCGGGGCGATCGCCGACGCCTGGAACGAAGGCGAGGTCGGCGCCCGCGCGCTTGAACTGACCGGCCAGCGCCCGCATGCCTCGGCGCCCTCCGCCATCCTGCGCTGGATCGTCGAGCACCAGCCGGAGCGCTATGCCCGCATCGCCCATTTCATCGCCGCCAAGGACTGGCTGCGCTTCTGCCTCTGCGGCACCATCGGCACGGACCGCACGGAGGCGAGCACTTCGTTTACGGATGTGGCGACGCAGGACTATGCCGAGGACGCCTTCCACCTCTTCGGGCTGGACCGCCTCGCCGGACGGCAGCCATCGATGGCGGCTTCCACCGAGGTCGTCGGCGGCGTGACGGCGGAGACCGCGCGCCTGACCGGGCTGATCGAGGGCACGCCCGTGATGGCGGGCCTGCACGACGTCACGGCTTCCGCGCTCGGCATGGGCGGCTATGGCGAAGGCGTGGTGGCCGTCATCGCCGGCACCTATTCGATCAACGAGACCGTCTCGCCCGCGCCGAAGGTCGATGGCCGCTGGTTCTGCCGCAACGGCATCCTGCCCGGCGAATGGAACAACATGTCCATCTCGCCCGCCTCGACCGCCAATTACGACTGGTTCATCGAGCAGTTCTGCGCCGCCGATGCCCGGCAGGCGGAGACCGCGGGCGAGAGCATCCATACGATCCTCGGCAGGGAATTCGAGGCGGCGCGCGAGCGGCCTTCCGGCACCTTCTTCCATCCCTACCTCTTCGGCTCGCCCTTCGGCGGCGCGTCCAGCGCCGGCTTCTACGGCCTCAATGCCTGGCACGACCGTGGTGACCTCGTCCGCGCGGTGCTGGAGGGCATCGCCTTCAACCACCGCGTCCATGTCGATGCGCTGCGCGACGGCTTTGCCCCGACCGCCGCGCGCCTGACGGGCGGCGTCTCGCGCAATCCCGCCATGGCCGGCCTCTTCGCCGATATCCTCGGCATGCCCGTCACCGCGACGCGCACCGAGGAGGCGGCGGCCTGGGGCGCGGCGCTCTGCGCGGGTGCCGGCGCCGGCCTCTACGCCTCGCCCACCGACGATCCGCGCGACCTCGCATCGATCGAGACCACCTACCAGCCGGACCCCGACCGGCAGCGTGCCTATGACGAGAAATACCGGGTCTTCCTCGATCTCGCCGAGGCGATGAAACCACTCTGGCCGACGCTGCGGCGTCTCGGCGGGGCGGCGCAAGTTTAGGAATGCCGATCATGACAGAAACGACAGCCGGAACCGTCGAGACCTTCGACGTCATCGTCCTTGGCGCGGGCATCAACGGGGCGGGGCTGTTCCGCGATCTCTGCCTGCAGGGGCTGAAATGCCTGATCGTCGACAAGGCCGACTTCGGCTCCGGCACCAGCGCCGCCCCCTCGCGCCTCATCCATGGCGGCATCAAGTATCTGGAGACCGGCGAACTCGGCCTCGTCGCGCAGTCGACGCTGGAGCGCAACCTCCTCCTGCGCAACGCGCCGCATTGCGTGGAGCCGCTGCCGACCTTCATTCCCTCCTTCTCGCTGACGAAGGGCGCCTTCGCCGCGCTGCGCACGCTGCTCGGCTCCACCACCGCCCCGCGCAGCCGCGGCGCGCTCCTCATCAAGATCGGCCTTGCGCTCTACGATCTCTATGGCGCGCGCCACCGCGTCATGCCGAAGCACCAGTTCTTCTTCCGCCGCAAGGCGCTTGAGGAGATGCCGGCGATCACGCCGCGCATCGTCGCGGGCGGCATCTATTACGACGCCAAGATCAGCCGGCCCGAACGGCTCGTCTGGGAGCTGGTGCGCGATGGCCTCGACGCCAGCCCGGCCTCCCGCGCCATGAACGACACGACGTTGCTCGGGCAGGACGACGGCGTTCTGCGATTGCAGGATCCGCGCGGCGGTGAACGGCGCGCCCGCGCCGGCATCGTCGTCAACGGGACGGGGCCGTGGATCGATCATGTCAATGATACGCTCGGCGTTCCCGGCAAGCTGATCGGCGGCACCAAGGGTTCGCATATCCTCCTGAGGTACCCGGAGCTGGTGGAAAGCCTGAAAGGCCGCATGATCTATTTCGAGGCGGACGACGGCCGCATCTGCCTCGTCTACGATTTCCTCGGTCTCGCGCTCGTCGGCTCGACCGACATCAAGGCGGACAATCCCGATACGGTGCGCTGCGAGAAGGACGAGATCGACTATTTCCTCGCCAGCCTCCGCTCGCTCCTGCCGGCCCTGCAATTCGGCCGCGAGCAGATCGTCTATGCCTATAGCGGCATCCGCCCGCTGCCGGCCTCCGACGCCAGCCAGCCGGGCCTGATCAGCCGCGACCATTCGGCGCCCGTGGCGGAGCCGGCGGAAGGCCGGCCGTTCTCGGTCATCTCGCTGGTCGGCGGCAAGTGGACGACGTTCCGCGGCTTCGCCGAGGAGGTAGCCGACACGATCCTCTCCCGCCTCGGCCGTAACAGGGCGGTGAGCACGCAGATGCTGCCGATCGGCGGCGGGCGCGGCTTTCCGGTGGAGGCGGCGGAGCGGCGCGCGTGGATTTCCGGGCGCGCCGCGAAGAGCGGCCTGGCCGAAGCGCGCGTCGAGGCGCTTCTTGCCCGCTACGGAACGACCGCCGATGCCGTTCTCGCGCATATCGAGGAAACGGGAGACGTACTGCTCGCCCATGTCGAAGGCTACGGCCGCGGCGAGATCGACTGGATCGCGCGCAACGAGATGGTCGAACATCTCGCCGATATCGTCATGCGCCGGACGACGCTCGCCATCGAAGGCAGGCTGACGGCCGAAGGGCTCGACGAGATCGCGGCGATTGCTGCTGCCGCGCTGGGCTGGGACGAGGGCCGGCAGGCGGACGAGCTTGCGCAGGTCACGCGCCACCTGACGGCGTTCAATCGCGTAAACCTTTGATCGCTTTCAGGCCGAAAGCCCTCTCTTTGCCCTTTTCCCGGCCCGATCCATATTGCATCTTCGCGGCTCGATAGCTCGCAGGAGGACCCCATGACCAAGATCGTCGATGACCCGGAAGCCTTTGCCTCGTCCGCGTTGGCGGGCTTTTCCCGTGTCTACGGGCGCTATGTCCGGTTGGTGAAGGGCGGCGTCGTTCGCTCCACGGCAGTGCCGCGCGGCAAGGTCTCGGTCGTCGTCGGCGGCGGATCGGGGCATTATCCGGCCTTCGCCGGCTATGTCGGGCCGGGCATGGCGGACGCGGCGGTGGCCGGCGAAATCTTCGCTTCCCCCTCGACGGCGGCAGTCGCCCGTGTGTGCCGCAACGCCGAGTATGGCGGCGGCATCATTCTCGGCTTCGGCAATTATGCCGGCGACGTGCTCAATTTCGGCGTGGCGGCGGAGCGGCTGAGGGCGGAAGGCATCGACGTGCGCATCGTCACGGTGACGGACGACGTGGCGAGCGCGCCCGCCGACCGGCACCTGCAACGCCGCGGCATTGCCGGCGATCTCGTGGTCTTCAAGGTCGCGGGCGCGGCTGCGGAGGCGGGGCTTGCGATCGACGAGGTCGAGCGCATCACCCGGCTCGCCAACAGCCGCACCTTCTCCTTCGGCGTCGCCTTTGGCGGCTGCACGCTCCCCGGCGCGAAGGAACCGCTCTTCACCGTGCCCGATGGCATGATGGCGCTCGGTCTCGGCATTCACGGCGAACCCGGCATCCGCGACGCCGACATCGTGCCGGCGGGCGAGCTGGCGAGGCTGCTGGTCGATACCGTCCTGGCGGAGTGCCCGGCCGGCGCGCGGCGCGCCGCCGTGCTGCTCAACGGTCTCGGCGCGACCAAGTATGAAGAGCTCTTCGTCCTCTGGGGCGCCGTCGAAGAGCATCTGCAGGCGGCCGGCGTCGATCTCGTCGCGCCCGAGGTCGGCGAATATGTCACCAGCCTCGACATGCAGGGCTGCTCCCTGACGGTGATGTGGCTCGACGAGGAGCTCGAACGCTACTGGCTGGCGCCCTGCGACACGCCCGTCTTTCGCCGCGGCGAGACGTTTCGCACGCAGCCCGCGGCTGCGCGGGACGGTGCGGAGGACGAGGCGCCGGCCTTCGGTCCCGCTACGCCCGCCTCGCAGGAAGGCGCCCGGTGCCTTGCCGGCATCCTCGATGCCATGGTGTCGGCGCTGAGCGAGGCGGAAGCCGAACTCGGCCGGATCGACGCCTTTGCCGGCGACGGCGACCATGGACAGGGCATGCGGCGCGGCGCGACGGCCGCCCGCGAGGCGATCCATCAGGCCGTTGCCGGCGGCGCGGGCGCAAGGAGCGCGCTTGCGGTGGCCGGCGATGCCTGGGCGGACCGCGCCGGCGGCACGTCGGGCGCCATCTGGGGACTTCTGCTCCGTTCATGGAGTTCCGCCTTCTCCGACGAGGCGGCCCCGGCGGAGGCTGACGTGGTTCGCGGCGCGCGCCTGGCACTCGACGATGTGATGCGTCTCGGCGGGGCGAAGCCGGGCGACAAGACGCTCGTCGACGCCTTCGTGCCTTTCGTTTCCTCGCTGGAGACCGCAAGGGCGGACGGCCTGTCGCTGAAGGAGGCATGGCAGAAGGCCGGCGCCACCTGCGAGGCGGCCGCACAGGCGACGGCGCCGCTTTCGCCGCGGCTCGGCCGGGCCCGTCCCCTTGCCGAACGCAGCATCGGCCATCCCGATGCCGGCGCCGTCTCGCTGGCGCTGATCGCAAGGACGATCGCCGGGCGCCTTTGAGCCGCGGCTCGGCGAAGATCAAAGGGCGGCATGTCGCCGCGAAGTAATTCCCTCCAAATGCGGATCACTCGAACAGGTCGGGATTGTCGGCCTCGATCTGCGGCAGGTCGGCGAGGATGCCGTTGAGGTGGCTGCGCATGGCCGTTTCGGCGGCGTCGGCGTTTCGTGTGTCGATGGCGTCGATGATCGCCTCGTGCTCGGCGATCAGCCGCGTCATCGAATCGGGGTGGCGGAGCTGGAGGTTGCAGACCCGGTCCATATGCGCCTTGATGTCCGAGATGGCGTTCCAGGCAAGGCCGCAGCCGGCGCCTTGCGCAATGGCGATGTGAAACTGCTCGTCCTCGCGGCGGAAGGCGTTGTGGTCGTGCGCCTCCATCGCCGCCTTCTGGCGGGAAAGGATCGTGTCGATCCGTCGCCGCGTCCAGCTATCGAAGGTCTCGCTGGCGCGGCGGGCGACGGCGGTCTCGATCGCCTCGCGCACGAAGCGCGCCTCCATCATCTGCCGCGCGGAGATGCGCACGACGACCGTGCCCCGGTTCGGGCGGATATCCACCAGCTTCGATTTGCCAAGCGCGATCAGCGCCTCGCGCACCGGCTGGCGCGACACGCCCATGCGCGTCGCGATCTCCTGTTCGGAAAGCCGGGTGCCGGGGGCGAGTTCCAGCCGGATGATGGATTCGCGCAGGTCCCGCTCCACCTGCGCCGCCGCGGTTTCGCCGGTGTCGATCTTCAGGGATTCAAGGTTCATGTCTTTTGCCGCCGTCATCCGTTGACATCCAATTTAAACCACCATACAGTACCATACAATTCAGATGCAACAGAAATCCGGCGGCCTGAAAGCCGGATGAACAGGGAGGGGCCGGTGCCACAAGGCCGGCCTGAAGACGATATTGCTGTCCAATTTCATTGCGCCCGATTCCAGCGATGCCCGCCTCGGCATTAAATCCCGCTACCGGATGCTTGTCGATGGCAAGTCTGTCGACGCAGCTTCAGGCAAGACCATCGACCGCGTGAGCCCGGGCCATGCCGGCGTCGTGGTGGGCACCTGGCCCGAAGCCTCGGCGGACGATGTGCGCAAGGCCATCGCGGCCGCGCGGCGCGCCTTCGATAGCGGCCCTTGGCCGCGCATGTCGGGCGCCGAGCGCTCGCGCCTGATGTTCAAGGTGGCGGACCTGATCCTTGCCCATCAGGAGGATCTGGCGCTCACCGAGAGCCTGGAGGTCGGCAAGCCGATCGCCCAGGCCCGCGGCGAGATCGGCTTCTGCGCCGACCTCTGGTCCTATGCGGCCGGCCAGGCCCGCGCATTGGAGGGCCAGAGCCACAACAATATCGGCGACGACCGCCTCGGCCTCGTGCTGCGCGAGCCGGTCGGCGTCGTCGGCATCATCACGCCGTGGAACTTCCCCTTCATCATCGCCTCCGAGCGCGTGCCGTGGGCGATCGGCGCCGGCTGCACGGTGGTGCTGAAGCCCTCCGAATTCACCTCCGGCACCTCGATCCGCATGGCGGAACTGGCGCGCGAGGCCGGCATTCCCGATGGCGTCTTCAACGTCGTCACCGGCTATGGCGACCCGGCAGGCCAGGTGCTGGCGGAAGACCCGGGTGTCGACATGATCGCCTTCACCGGCTCGGTGCGCGTCGGCACCAAGCTTGGCGAGATCGCGGCGCGCAGCGTCAAGCGCGTCGGGTTGGAGCTCGGCGGCAAGGGGCCGCAGATCGTCTTCGCCGACGCGGATCTCGAAGCGGCGGCCGACGGCATCGCCTATGGCGTCTACCACAATGCCGGCCAGTGCTGCATTTCCGGCAGCCGGCTGCTGGTGCAGGAAGGCATCCGCGACGCATTGATGGAGCGCCTCCTCGACATTTCCCGCAAGGTGACCTTCGGCGACCCGCTGAACGAGCGCACCAGGATCGGTGCCATGATATCCGAAGCGCATGCCGAGAAGGTGCATTCCTATGTGGAGGCCGGCGTCGCCTCGGGCGCGGAACTGCTGCTCGGCGGCGAGAGGGTCGGCAGGCAGGCCGGGCTCTACTACGCCCCGACCGTCTTTGCCGGCGTCACGCCCGACATGTCGATCGCCCGGGAGGAGATTTTCGGGCCGGTGCTGTCGACGCTGACCTTCAGGACGGCGGACGAGGCCGTGGCGCTCGCCAACGGAACCGAATTCGGCCTGTCGGCCTCGGTCTGGTCGACCAATCTGGAAAACGCGCTGCAGAGCATCCGCCGCATCCGCGCCGGCCGCTGCTGGATCAACAGCGTGATCGACGGCACGCCGGAACTGCCGATCGGCGGCTACAAGAAGAGCGGCCTCGGCCGCGAGCTCGGCCGCTACGGCTTCGACGAATATTCCCAGTTCAAGGGCGTGCACGTCACGCTCGGGCGCCCGGCGCCCTGGTTCGGGTAACCGGCCGCATCTTGCGGCATGAGGAGGAAAATCTCGGCTGGCGTGATCTTTGGTCGGAGCCCGCCAGCCGAGACTCGGGTCTTTTGGACCCGCATTGCACATCCAAAGGGAGGATACGCAAATGAGATTGACCAGGTTGAGAACCGCCGCATTGGCTGCGGGCCTGACCACCATGATGGCGTCGACGGCGCTTGCCGCAGACGTCAAGGCCACGATGATCATCTACCTCGATCCGAGTGTCCAGTTCTTTAATCCGGTGGTGAAGGGCGCGCAAGACGCTGCCGCCCAGTTCGGCGTCGATCTCGACGTGCAATATGCCAACAACGATCCGGTGCGCCAGAACGACCTGATCGAAAGCGCGACGGCGAGCGGCGTCGACGGCATCGCGGTCGCGATCTCCTCGTCGGACGCCTTCGACGAGAGCATCTGCGCGGCGGTCAAGGCCGGCATCGTCGTCATCGGCTTCAACAACGACGACCTCGACGGCGCCAAGGGCAATTGCCGCCAGGCCTATGTCGGCATGGACGAATTCGCCTCGGGCTACGAGCTCGGCAACCGCATGATCAAGGAATTCGGCCTGAAGTCCGGCGACGTCGTCTTCAACCCGCGCGAAATCCCCGAGGCGAGCTTCGCGGTCGCCCGCGGCGGCGGCATCGAGAAGGCGATGACGGAGGCCGGCATCAAGGTGGAGACGGTGCGCGCCGGCCTCGATCCGGCCGAGGCGCAGAACATCATGGCGCAGTTCCTCATCGCCAATCCGAACGTGAAGGCGCTGTTCGGCACGGGGTCGGTCACCTCGACGGTCGGCGCGGGCGCCATCAAGGATGCCGGCGTGGACATCCCCTTCGGCGGCTTCGACCTTGCCGTCGAGATCGTCAATGCGGTGGAGTCCGGCGCGATGTTCGCGACCATGGACCAGCAGCCCTATCTCCAGGGCTACTATCCCATCGCGCAGATCGCGCTTTCCAAGAAATACGGGCTGACCCCGACCGACATCGACACGGGGCAGGGCGCCTTCCTCGACAAGTCGCGCATCAGTTCGGTCAAGCCGCTGATCGGCAGCTTCCGCTAACCGCGTCAAGAGCGAACCTGCCGGCATGTCCGGCGGGTTCCCCGTTCCCCAACGACCGAGTGCCAGACCGTGACACCCATCCTTGCCGACAGTGCCGCGCCCCGCTCGCGCACGCAAAGACAGTCCATCCTCAAACAGATCATGGGCATGCCCGCGGGGGCGATCTTCCTGGTCTTCATGACCTTGCAGATCGTCTGCATCGCCGGCGCGCTCCTCTATCCCAACGAGTTCCGCTACCTCTCGCCGCAGAACCTGACGATCCTGATGAAGGCCATTCCCGTGCTCGGCTGCCTGGCGCTCGGCGCCGGCGTGCTGATGATCGCCGGCGAATTCGACCTTTCCATCGGCTCCGTCTACACCTTCACCGCCGTCCTGATGGCGAGCCTCGTCGGGGCCGGCGTCAGCGCCTTCGTCGCTGCACCGCTCGGCATCGTCGTCGGCCTCATGATCGGGCTTCTGAACGGCCACATCACCCTTCGCTTCGGCCTGCCGTCCTTCATCGTGACGCTCGGCGGCCTGCTCTTCTGGCGCGGCGCGGTCCTGCTCTACAACGGTGCGGTCCAGGTGCGCTTCGACCCCGAGCCGGCCTTCACCAGCCTCTTTTCCGGCACGCTGCTCGGCATCAACGCCGCCTTCATCTGGATCGTCCTCCTCGTCGTCGGCTTCCATTTCCTGCTGCACCGCCACCGCTTCGGCAACCACGTCTTCGCCACGGGCGGCAATCGCGGCGCCGCCGAGGCGATCGGCATCAACACCAATCGCGTCAAGCTCGTCGCATTCGCCATTGCGGGCGGCATGGCGGCGGTCGCGGGCATTCTCGCCACCGCCCGCGTCGGCAGCGTGCAGCCGGGGCAGGGCGCGGGCCTCGAACTCCAGGCGATCGCGGCCTGCGTCATCGGCGGCCTGTCGCTGCGCGGCGGACGCGGCTCGATCGTCGGCATCTTCCTCGGCGTTCTGCTCATCCACACCATCACCGACGTGCTGCTGCTCCTGCGTGCGCCCGGCTTCTATCTCGACATGTTCATCGCGACGCTGATCGTGCTGGCCGCCATCTTCAACCATCTCATCGAGCGGCGAGGGCTTGCGTGATGTCGAACCCCAATCTTCTCGAACTGCACAACATCTCCAAGAGCTTCGGCGCGCTCACGGCACTCCGCGATCTGAGCTTCCATATCGGCGAGGGGGAGGTCGTGGGCCTGCTCGGCGACAACGGTGCCGGCAAGTCGACGACCGTCAACCTGATCTCCGGCATCCACAAGCCGACCGACGGCTATCTCAGCGTCGACGGCAAGAAGACCCTCTTCACCTGCCGCTCGGATTCGGCCGACGCCGGCATCGAGACGATCTACCAGCACACCGCGCTGGTCGACAGCCTCTCGATCACCCGCAACATCTTCATGGGACGCGAGCTGACGGACCGCTTCGGTTTTCTCCGCCAGGCCGAGATGCGCGACATCGCCATGGAGGTGCTGCAGAACGCCGTGCATATCTCGGGCATCGATTCCCCCGATACGCTGGTCGGCAACCTCTCCGGTGGCCAGAAGCAGGCCGTCGCCATCGCCCGCGCCGTCTATTTCAAGAAGCGCGTGCTGCTGCTCGACGAGCCGACCTCGGCGCTTTCGGTGCGCGAGACGGAGGCGCTCCTGAACCAGGTGCTGAAGCTCAAGGCGGAGAACGTCTCCAGCGTGCTGGTGACGCACAACATCTACCACGCCTACCAGGTCTGCGACCGGTTCGTCATCATGAGCCACGGCACCAAGGTCTTCGACGTCGCCAAGGCCGACACGACGATCAACCAGCTGACCGAGTATGTCGTGCTCACCTGATCCCATTCCTGAAAGCAAGAGGCAGATGCCGTGACTATTTCCGTATCAGTACGCCAGGTCGTCGGGCCCGAGGATGCCGCAAGGCGCAACACGCAGGGCCTGCGCGACGGCTTCGTCATCGAGGCGCTGTTCCAGCCGGGCAGGGTCAACCTGACCTACTCCCATCTCGACCGGATGATCGTCGGCGGCGTGGTTCCGACCGCGCAGACGCTCGTCGTGGACCGGGTCGTCGAGACCGGTACGGAGCAGTTCCTCGAGCGCCGCGAGGCCGCCATCGTCAATATCGGCGGTGCCGGTGTCGTGCGCGTCGGCGGCAGGGACTACGCGCTCGGCTTCCAGGAAGCGCTTTATGTCGGCATGGGGGAGGGCGCGCTTGCCTTTGCCAGCGACGATGCGGGCGAGCCCGCCCTGTTCTACCTGCTCAGCGCCCCCGCGCACCGCATCTGCCGGACGGTCCACATCACGCGGGAGATGGCGCGGAAGGTCGTCCTCGGCTCGGCGGAGGAGTCCAATGCCCGCACCATCAACCAGTATGTGCACCCGGATGTCTGCGAGAGCTGCCAGTTGCTCGTCGGCCTGACGATGTTCGAGCCCGGCTCGGTCTGGAACACCATGCCGGCGCATGTGCACGACCGGCGCATGGAGGTCTATCTCTATTTCGGCATGGAGGAGGCGACGCGCATCTTCCATTTCATGGGGGAGCCGGGCGAGACGCGGCATGTCGTGCTGAAGAACCGTGAGGCGGTCCTGTCGCCGGGCTGGTCTATCCATTCGGGCGCGGGCACGGGGCGCTACGCCTTCATCTGGGCCATGGCGGGCGACAACATGAGCTTCACCGACATGGACAAGGTGCCGATGGACGCGCTGCGATGACGATGTTCGATCTGTCCGGCCGCTGGGCGATCGTCACCGGCGCCAATACCGGCATCGGCCGGGCCATTGCGGCAGGGCTCGCCGGAGCGGGCGCCGACGTCGTCGGCGTCGGACGCTCCGCCATGACGGAGACGGAGGCGGACGTCACGGCCGCCGGCCGGCGGTTCGTCGCGGTCGCTGCCGATCTTTCGAAGCCGGGCATTGCCGGCACGGTGATCGCCGAGGCGCTGGCGGCCGGCGCCACGCCCGACATCCTCGTCAACAATGCCGGCATCATCCGCCGCGCCGATGCGCTGGATTTTTCGCAGGAGGACTGGGATGCGGTGATCGACACCAACCTGAAGTCCGTCTTCTTCCTGTGCCAGGCCTTCGCGAAAGCCGCGATCGCCGCCGGCCGCAAGGCGAAGATCATCAACATCGCCTCGCTCCTTTCCTTCCAGGGCGGCATCCGCGCGCCCTCCTACACGGCGGCGAAGAGCGGCCTTGCCGGCCTGACGAAGCTGATGGCGAACGAATGGGCGCCGCGCGGCATCAACGTCAATGCCATCGCGCCCGGCTATGTCGAGACCAACAACACGACGGCCCTCAGGGCCGATGCCGAGCGGAGCGCCGACATCCTGAAGCGCATTCCGGCCGGCCGGTGGGCGCGGCCGGACGACATGGCCGGCGCCGCCGTCTTCCTTGCATCCCCGGCATCCGATTATGTCCATGGCGCCATCCTGCCGGTGGACGGCGGGTGGCTTGCCCGGTAGGAGAACCCATGACGCACTACACCCTGCCCGAAAACACCGTCTGGACCGAAGTCGCTCCCGGCAATCGCCGCGCGGTGCTGAGCGAGCGCCCGGAATTGATGCTCGTCGCCTTCCGTTTCGAGGAAGGCGCCGTCGGCGCCCTGCATTCCCATCCGCACACGCAGGTGAGCTACGTCGCCGAAGGCGCCTTCGATGTCACGGTGGACGGCATCACCACCCGCCTTGCCGCCGGAAGCAGCTTCATCGTCGCCCCGAACCTCGTCCACGGCGTCGTCGCGCTGACGCCGGGCCTGCTGATCGATACGTTCACGCCGCGGCGAGACGATTTCCTGTAACGGGACAGCGGCCGGATTGCCGCGGCGCCATCGCCCTTCACGATGCCTATCTGGCAGGTGGTCGCCGCCGGAATGCCGCAGGAGGTGCCGTCGGCGGATCTGATTTCCCTCGTCCTCGGCGTGCGGTGCGCGGCCGGTACAATCTTCAACACGCGATGGATTGAAGCGGAAGGCGCAAGGATAATTCCTCACCTGGATGCCGGGAACAATGTGGCCGGCAAGCTGTTCCTATCGAGCCTGCTCAAAGGCTAGAACGAGGAAAAATCCATGAAAAAGCTTATCCTAGCTGCTGCGCTTCTGGGCGCATCGACCCTTGGCGCCTTCGCGCAGACGTCCACGGCTCCGGCGACCGACGGCGATACGCCGGCCGTGGCCACGCCGGACAGCAAGAACGCGACCGCCCCCGTCGAGGGTGCGAACAGCTTCACCGAAGCCCAGGCGCAGGAGCGCCTTACCGAGGCGGGCTATGCTGACGTCACCGGCCTCACCCTCGACGGCAAGGGCGTCTGGCGCGCCAAGGCGATGAAGGACGGCAAGTCCGTGGATGTCGCCCTCGACTACCAGGGCAACATCGTCGCCAACTAACCCCCAGCCTCCAGGAGATTTCCATGAAAACGGTTACAGCACTTTTTGACGATTATTCCGATGCGAGCGCGGCCGTCAGCGCCCTTGAAGCGCGCGGCGTGCCTTCCAGCGACATCAGCATCGTCTCCAACAATGCAGACGACCGCTACGGCAAGGAAAGCAACGCGGCCGAGGGTGCCGGAGCCGGTGCGGGCATCGGCGCCGCCGTGGGCGGCGTCGGCGGCCTCCTGACCGGGCTCGGCATCATGGCGATACCCGGCGTCGGGCCTGTCGTGGCGGCGGGCTGGCTCGCGGCGACGGCGGCGGGCGCGGCTGCGGGTGCCGTTGCGGGCGGTGCCGCCGGCGGCCTGATCGGCGCGATGACGGAATCCGGCGTTCCCGAAGAGCACGCGCATGTCTATGCCGAGGGCGTACGCCGCGGCGGCACGCTCGTTACGGCGCGGGTCGATGACGGCCTTTATGCCGAGGCCGAGGCCATCCTTCGCAAATCCAACTGGGTCGATCCCGATGCGCGGCGTGCCGCCTATTCCGAAGGCGGCTGGTCCCGCTTCGACGACACGCTGGACCCCTACGGGCCCGCCGAGATCGAACAGGAGCGGATGCGCTACCGACGCTGAATTGACGAGGAAAGGCCGGTATCTCTCCGGCCTTTCCCGATCCATGGGGCAGACGAACGTGCCGGTTATCGCGACAGCGGGATGGTCGATCCCGAGGGCCGTGGCGCACAGGTTTCCCGAAACGGGAAGCGGGCTTGCCCGTTATGCCGCCGTTTTCGACGGCGTGGAGATCAACTCGACCTTCTACCGCCGCCATCAGGTCAAAACGTTCGAGCGCTGGGCGCAATCGGTGCCGGACAGCTTCCGGTTCGCAATCAAGATCCCCCGCGAGATCACCCATGAGCGCAGGTTGCGGGCCGTCGACCGGCCTTTCGGCACGTTCGTGGAGGAGGTTTCGGCGCTCGGTGGCAAGCTCGGGCCGCTGTTGTGCCAGCTCCCACCCAGCCTCAGGTTCGACGCCGCCGATGCAGGAGACGCCTTTGCCGCGATGCGCAAGGCCTTTACAGGCGCCTTGGTGATCGAACCGCGCCACAGGAGTTGGGCAACGCCGGCCGCCGATGCGCTCCTGGCACGGTACGGCATCGACCGCGTACTGGCAGACCCGGCGCCCGTCTCGCCGGCGGAGGATTTTCCGGAACCGGCGAGATATATCCGGCTGCATGGCGCGCCGACGATGTATCATTCCTCCTACAGCGACGCGGAAATCCGGTCGTTCGGAGGCCGCCTCGCCGCCGATGGCTGGTGCGTTTTCGACAACACCGCCTCCGGGGCCGCCATCGAGAATGCGCTGACGATGCGCGATCGGCCGGCGTGAGGAGGGCGCCCTTCAGCCATCGTATGCCGGGCGTTGTGGCCGGCCGGTGCCGGACATGGCGCGCTGGATGATGTCTTCGAGCTGGCGCTCGCCGAAGGGCTTCGACAGGCGCAGCAGGTCCGCGCGGGCTTCCGGCGGCAATTCCGAGTAGCCCGTGGCGAGGATGATCGGAATGTGCGGCCAGCGTTCCCGCACGACATCGGCGAGCTGGGAGCCGGTCATCTGGGGCATGGCCTGGTCGGTGACGATGAGGTCGATCTTCCGCTCGGCGAGAAACGCGAGCGCCTTCGTGCCGGAGCTCGCCTCGCATACCGTGTGGCCCATGTCCTCCAGCATCATGACGGTGTTCATCAGCACGAGCGGATCGTCGTCGACCGCCAGGACCGAGAGATGGGCCACCTTGGCCGGTCGCGTTTCCATGGGTTTATGCTCCTGCTTGCTGCATGGTTCGGCCTCGACAATCGGAAGCCAGAGTTCGGCCGTCGTGCCCGCGCCCGGCTCGGAATGAAGAACGAGCTTTCCGTTCGACTGCGCCATGAGGCCCTGCACCATCGAAAGTCCCAGTCCCGTGCCCTTGCCGATGCCCTTGGTCGTGAAGAAGGGCGAGGGGGCATTCCTCAGCGTGTCCTGGTCCATGCCCTGACCTTCGTCCTGTAAGTAAAGACAGAGATAGGGTCCGTCCCCGAGGTCCGGATGTCTTCGGGCAGCGTCGGTCTCCAGCCGGGCGCCGATAACCAGGTGACCGCCGTCCGGCATGGCGTCCCGCGCGTTGATCGCGAGGTTGAGGAGCGCGTTGACCATCTGGTTCGGGTCCGTGCACACCGACGGCAGGCTGAGGGGAAAGCGCGTTTCGACGACGATGGCAGGACCGATGGATCGCTGCAGCATGTCCGTCATGCCGCGGATCAGCGCCCACAGATCGACGGGCTCGAAATCCAGGTCCTGGCGGCGGGAAAAGGCCAGCAGCCGCTGGGTGAGGGAGGCGCCGCGCTGCGTTGCCTGCAGCGCGTTGTCGATCAGCGACTGCGCTTCGGGGCCGGGCGTGATGCGCCTCTGGAGGAGGTCGAGACTTGCCTGAATCACCATCAGGAGATTGTTGAAGTCGTGCGCGACGCCGCCGGTGAGCTGGCCCAGCGCCTCCATCTTCTGCGCCTGGAACAGTTCTTCCCTCGCCAGTTCGAGCGCCTCCTGCGCATCCCGCTTTTCCGTTATGTCGCGCGTGATCTTGGCAAACCCGATCAGCGCGCCGTCTTCGCCGCGGATGGCATCGATGATCGCATTCGCCCAGAACCGCGTGCCGTCCTTGCGCAGCCGCCAGCCCTCCGACTCGTAGCGGCCGTCCCGCCGGGCGGTTTCGAGGGCGCGCGCCGGAATTCCGGCGAGCCTGTCCTGTTCGGGAAAGAAGCTGGAGAAGTGCCGGCCGATGATCTCGTCCGGAAGGTAGCCCTTGATGCGTTCGGCGCCGGCATTCCAGCTCGAGACGTTCCCCTCGGCGTCCATCATGTAGATGGCGTAGTCCGTGACGCCCTGCACGAGAAGACGGAACTGCTGCTCGGCCTTGCGAATCTGTTCCTCCGCCTGCCTCCGCTCGGTCAGGTCGCGGGTGATCTTGGCAAAGCCGATGAGATTGCCGTTCGCCTCGCGGATGGGATCGATGATGACATGCGCCCAGAATTCGGAGCCGTCCTTGCGCACACGCCATCCTTCGCCCTCGAACCGGCCTTCCTCGGCCGCGTGCCTCAAGGCGACGAGCGGAAGGCCGCCCTCGCGATCGGCAGGGCGGTAGAAACGTGAGAAATGCGTTCCGAGAACCTCCGCCGCCTCGTAGCCCTTGAAGCGGCTCGCGCCGGCGTTCCAGCTGACGATATTGCCCTGCGGATCCAGCATGTAGATTGCGTAATCGGTAATAGCGTCCACCAGCAACCTGTAGCGGTCTTCCCCGTCAAGGGCTGGTCCCCCGTGGTCGATCATGCCCGTCCCCTCATTCCCAACCGCCTCAAACGCGCAAGTCCCGGTTAGGTTCCCGCCATTCCGAAAAGACATTGATGCGTTCAGCGATGACCTGTTGCGTTCAGGCGGCATCCATGGCACGGCGCACGGGGCTGTTTTCGCCATGAGCCGGTTGCCTTGGGGCAGGGTTCGTGCTCAAGAAGGCAGCCGGAAGATTACACGACAGGAGTGGTTCTCCAAAAGATCCGCGGGCTCGAAATGCCTGCCAACCGTCACCCGAACACGCACAGCCCGATCGCCGCGCCGTGCCGATCCGAGGAAGCAATCCCGTGCCTGAAATGATCAAGCGCTTCGCCGCCTATTACCGCCCGCATCGTGGCCTGTTCGCGCTGGACTTTTCCTCCGCCGTCGCCGCGGGCCTCCTAGAGCTTGCCTTCCCGGTCGCCGTGACGCTCTTCATCGACCGCCTGCTGCCGACCGGCCGGCTCGATCTCATCGCGCTCGCCGCCGTCGGCCTGCTCGTCATCTATCTCGTCAATGCGGGCCTGCAGGTCATTGTCACCTATTGGGGCCACATGCTCGGCGTGCGCATCGAGACGGAGATGCGCCGCAAGGCTTTCGATCACCTGCAGAAGCTCTCCTTCGGCTATTTCGACAACCAGAAGACGGGCCATCTCGTCGCGAGGCTGACCAAGGACCTGGAGGAGATCGGCGAGGTTGCCCATCATGGGCCGGAGGATCTCTTCATCGCCGTCATGACGCTGGTCGGCGCCTTCATCCTCATGCTCTGGGTGCATGTGCCGCTGGCGCTGATCACCGCCGTCATCGTGCCGCTGACGGCCTTCGTCACCACCCATTACGGGGTGCGCATGACCTCGACCTGGCATGCGATCTACGGCCGCGTCGCCGATTTCAACGCCCGCATCGAGGAGAATGTCGGCGGCATCCGCGTCGTGCAGGCCTTCGCCAACGAGGATCACGAGCGCCGGCTCTTCGACGAGAGCAACCGCAACTACCTCGTCACCAAGCTCGAGGCCTACAAGGTGATGGCCGCCTCCGCCTCGCTCTCCTACCTCTCCATGCGCTTCGTGCAGGTGGTGGTGATGCTGGCGGGCGCCTGGTTCGTCACGCGCGGCGAGCTTTCGGCCGGCGGCTTCGTCGGCTTCCTGCTGCTGGTCAACGTGTTCTTCCGGCCGATCGACAAGATCAACTCGATCATCGAGACCTATCCGAAGGGCATTGCCGGCTTCACGCGCTACACGAAATTCCTCGACACCGAGCCCGACATCGGCGACCGGCCGGGCGCCCGCGAGGCGGGCCGGCTGCGCGGCGACATCGAATACCGCGCCGTCGCCTTCGGCTACAGCGAGGGCCGGCCGGTCTTCGATGGCCTCGACCTTTCCATCGCGGCGGGCGAGACCGTCGCCTTCGTCGGCCCGTCCGGGGCGGGCAAGACGACGATCTGCTCGCTGCTGCCGCGCTTCTACGAGGTGGCGGACGGGGCGATCACCATCGACGGCATCGACATCAGGGACATGACGCTGAAGTCGCTGCGCTCGAACATCGGCATCGTGCAGCAGGATGTCTTCCTCTTCGCCGGCACGATCCGCGAGAACATCGCCTATGGCCGGCTCGGCGCGACGGAAGCGGAGATCGTCGAGGCCGCCCGCCGCGCCCGGCTCGACGGCGTGATCGCCAGCCTGCCCGAGGGGCTCGATACCGTCGTCGGCGAGCGTGGCGTCAAGCTGTCCGGCGGCCAGAAGCAGCGCCTGGCGATTGCCCGCATCTTCCTGAAGAACCCGCCGATCCTGATCCTCGACGAGGCGACCTCGGCGCTGGACACGGAGACGGAACGGGCGATCCAGCAGTCGCTGGCCGAGCTTTCGGCCGGGCGCACCACGCTGGTCATCGCCCACCGCCTCGCCACCATCGCCAATGCCGACCGCATCCTCGTCGTCGATGACGGGCGCATCGTCGAGCAGGGAAGCCATGCCGAGCTCATCGCCCGGAAGAACGGCCGCTACAGGAACCTCCAGGCCGTGCAGGCGGAGGGCGCCGCCATCCGTCCGTTGCATCTTGAGGGATAGGCCAGGCGCCGCGACCGCTCCTCTTGTCCCGCGCCCGGGGAGGGCAGGGCGGGTCGGACGCCGCCTTCAACCCTCCCGCAGGATACTGTCCATGGGCCGGCCTCGCGCCAGCTCGTCGATGAGTTTGTCGAGGTAGCGGATTTCCCGCATGGTCGGCTCCTCTATGTCCTCCACCCGCACGCCGCAGACGACACCCTTGATCGAGCGCCGTGCGGGATTGAGCGCGGGCGCCTCCGCGAAGAACGTCTCGAAGTCGTTCTGCTGCGCGAGCCGGGCGTGAAGCTCCCTGTCGTCATAGCCCGTCAACCAGCAGATGATCCGGTCGACCTCGGCCTTCGTGCGCCCCTTCTTCCCGGCCTTGGCAACGTAGAGCGGATATACGCTCGCAAAGCTGGTCGTGTAGATCCTGTGTTTCGCCATGGGTTTTCGGCCCCGTCCTTGCAATTTCGGGGGGTGATTTCACATCCGATCGACGCGAGGATCAACCGGCGGGCGATGTTTTCCGCGCCAGTGCCGGGGCAGCGTGTGACGGCCGGCATGAGAATGTCCACGGAACCCGTATGCTTTTCCGACGTTTAGGGCGTCATGGAAACACGAGAGACGTCGGCGGATCTTGTCGCACAACCACTTTGGTCGATGACCCGGGGTCTTTCGCCGCTCGTCGGCACGGCCATTCATGACGGACATTTCCTGCACGAGGACGTCGCGGCGCTGATGGCATTGAGCCCGGACGACCGCCTGCGCGAGGAGGATCCGTTCACGGCGGCCTTCATCCAGGACCTCGGCAACCGTGTCGTCGTTCATCGTTCACGTTTCGAGGTCGACCTGAACAGGCCGCGCGAGGGTGCGGTCTATCTGCGCCCGGAACAGGCCTGGGGCCTCGACATCTGGCGTGAGCGACCCTCCACGGCGAGGGTCGAGGCGATACTGCGCCAGCACGACGGCTATTACGAGATGCTGCATGCCCTGTTGTGCGACGTGCAGCGCGCGCATGGCCGCTTCATCCTGCTCGACATCCACAGCTACAACCATCGCCGCGCCGGTCCCGGCGCGCCGCCGACGGCCCAGGCGGATGCGCCCGACATCAACATCGGCACCTTCTCCATGGACAGGGCCTATTGGGCGCCGGTGCTCGATTCATTTATGGCGTGCCTGCGCCGCCAGCCCTTCCCAGGCCGGCAGCTCGACGTACGTGAGAATGTCGCCTTTGCCGGGAAGGGGGAGCAGACGCGCTTCGTCCATGCCCGTTTTCCCGGCACGGGCTGCGCCATCGCCGTGGAATTCAAGAAGATATTCATGGACGAGTGGACGGGAGAGCCCGATCCGCAGGCCATAGAGGCCCTGCGGGCGGCCATCCGCGCCAGCCTGCCGGTTCTGGAAGCGGCGCTCGCGGCCATGCCCGGCGGGAAAACGCCATGAGCGGCCGGGCAAAGCCGGCGCAAGATGTCGGCGCCCGCGTTGCGGAAGCGCTCGACCACGGCCTGCCCGTGCGCCTCGATCTTCCAAGGCGTGGCCGCCTTCACCTCGATCGCCCGCTGCCGTTCCTCGCCGTGCATGTGGGACGGCGCGCGGCTCCCGCGGCGCGGGCTGCGGCGATGGCGAATGCCGCCTACCTCCTGGCCGGCAATCTTTCCGACGCGGCGGCCGTCGTGCGTGAGGTCGCCGCCCGTATGCGCGAGCAGTTCGGCGCATTCCTCGTGCTCGATTTCGGCGAGCTTTCCCGCGATCGATTGGCGAAGGACACGCCTTTTCTGGCGCCGTTCCGCATCAGCGTTTCCTCATCCTCCGACAAGGCTGCGGAACGGGCGCTGTCGGCCTTCGTCGGCGCGGTGGAGAAGATCGACGGGCGCTATCGCGCGCCGCGGATCGAGCGCTCGGCGCTTTCCGAGGATTCCCATTCCGGCCTTGCCCGTCGCCTGCCGGATTGTTCCACGCTCACCGTGCGGGTCGCTCCGATCTACAGGGTGCCGCAATCGCGCGCCGTCTATCCGGAATTGCAGGGGTGGCTGGTCGCCCATCTGCTCGATGCCGGCCTGCAGGCCGCGGCACAGTTTTCGCGGACCGAGACGGCGCTTTCCCCCGCGACGCACCGGGCGCTTGGCCGCCGCGTCTTCGTCGAGGCCGTCACGCGGGCCGACCGGGCGATGGACGAGATCGCCGCAAGCTTCGATTTCCTGCTCGCGGTCACGCCCATCAATGCCGACACCGCCTTCGAGGAATTCAGCGCCTCGGGTTTCGAGCGCGCGCCCGTCTTCCTCTACCGCCCGCTCGCCATCGACATTGCCGCGCGCAAGAAGGCCTTGTTCTCCATCACCCTCGACCGTTTCGAGGATCCCGTGCTGGAGAAGCTTTTCGGCGAAAAGCAGCAGGAGCTTGATCTGCAGCTCTCCATGCTTTCGGCGCGCGAAGACGGCCGTTTCGTCGAGATGAGCCGGGCGCTCTACGGCTCGGTCGATGCGCGGCTGGAGAAGGCGGCGCGCGACATTCTCGACGCGACGGCGCTTTCCGGCCGCGCGCGGGAGCCGCAGATGGTCGATCATCGCTATGTCGAGCGGCGGGCAAGAGCGATGATCGGCGGCTACAGCGCGCAGTTCTCCGCCTTCTCGCCGCGCGTCGAGGTGCGCGACGACCTTCCCGCCGGGCTCATGGTCTCCAGCGACCGCCTGCTGATCGCAAGCTCGACGACCATGGCCCGCGAGCGGGTGGAGGCGCTGCTGAGCCACGAGGTCGGCGTGCATCTCCTGACCTATTGCAACGGCTCCGGCCACGGCCTGCGGCTCTTCCGCACCGGCCTTGCGGGCTATGAAGGTGCGCAGGAGGGCCTCGCCGTACTGGCGGAATATCTGGCGGGCGGGATGACGACGGCAAGGCTCCGGCTGATCGCGGCCCGCGTGGTCGCCTGCGCCGCCATGCTGGACGGGGCGAGCTTCGTGGAAACGTTCAGGCTGCTCTCGCGGGAGGAGGGGTTCCGGCCGCCGGCCGCCTTCAACATCGCGCTTCGACTGCATCGCGGCGGCGGGCTCGCCAAGGACGCCATCTACCTGCGCGGCCTTCTCGACATCCTCGCGCATCTGCGTGCCGGCGGCGACCTGGAGCCGTTCTGGCTCGGCAAGATCGCGGCCCGCCATTTTGCCGTGATGCAGGAGCTGAGCCAGCGCGGCCTGCTCAAGGCGCCCCGGCTCGTGCCGCAATTCATGACCGCCAGGGGCGCGCCCGAGCGCCTCGCCCGGCTTCGCGCCGGCCTCACCCCTCTCGATCTCGTCTCATAGGAGCCTTCCATGCGCATCGCATTCTTCGTCAATTCGATCGCCGACGAGAGCCCGCAGTTCACGACGACGGCCCTGGCGCTCGCCGCGCTCAACCGCGGACATGAAATCTGCTATGTCACGCCGGGCGATTTCGTGCTCCGCCCGGACGACAGCCTGTCCGTGCGCGGCCTCGTGCTGCCGTCCTCCGGCTACAAGAAGCCGGAAACGCTGCACAAGGACCTTCAGGGGGAGCGCGCGGAAAGCCGTGTCTTCGACATCGGCGAGATCGACGTGCTGTTCCTGCGCAACGATCCTTCCCTCGACATGACCGACAGGCCCTGGGCGACCAGCGTGGGGGCGCTGTTCGGGCGGCTCGCGGTGTTGCGCGGCACGCTGGTCGTCAACGATCCGGCGGGTCTCGCCAAGGCGCAGAACAAGCTCTACCTGCAGGACTTTCCCGCCTCCGTCCGGCCGGCGACGCTGGTCTCCAAGAGCATCGAGGAGATCCGGGCCTTCATCGAGGGGCAGAAGAGGAAGGGGGCGATCATCAAGCCGCTGCAGGGCTCGGGCGGCAAGAACGTCTTCAAGGTCACCTCGCCGGACGACCACAACCTCAACCAGATCTTCGAGGCGGTGAGCGGGGAGGGCTACCTCATCGCCCAGAGCTTCATGCCGGAAGCCAGCGAGGGCGACGTGCGCTTCTTCGTGATGAACGGCCGGCCCCTGATGCGCGACGGCAAATATGCCGCCTTCCGCCGCGTGCCTGCCAAGGGCGAGATCCGCTCGAACGTCCATGTCGGCGGCGGCCCGGTGCGGGTCGAGGTGATGCCCGAAATGCTCGCCGTCGTCGAGGCCGTCCGCCCCAAGCTCGTGGAGGACGGCATGTTCCTCGTCGGCCTCGACATCGTCGGCGACAAGATACTGGAGATAAACGTGTTCACGCCAGGCGGGCTCAGCAATCTCGCAGAGCTCTACGGAGCCAATTTCTCCGAGAGCGTGATCGCCGCGCTCGAGGAGAAGATCGCCATACGCGAAGCCTACGGCCGCAGCATCGAGAACAGCCGGCTCGCGACGCTGTGAATGCGGGCTTGTGTTCCATAATATAGATTACGTGATCGTTCGGTGTGGCCGGGGTGGGTTCAAGGATGAAGTGCGACTTGCGAATGATGCCAATGGTTTATCAGTCGCAAGGACGCTGCAATGAAACACACCTACTCCCACCTGGACCTGAATGAACGCCGCAGGATAGCGCGCTGGCGTCACGCCGGCCTGAGCGTCGATATCATCGCGGAGAAGCTGGGACGTCATCGCTCGACGATCTTCCGCGAGGTTCGGCGCAACGTCTACATCGACAAGGAATGGCCTGATCTCAGCGGCTACCATTGCGCGACCGCGCATGACATGGCTTGCGAACGGCGGGCCAAGCTCAGGAAGCTCGCGCGCTTCTCGCATGTCCGCCAGTCCGTCATCGAACGGATCGTGCACGGCTGGTCGCCGCAACAGATCGCCGGTCGGATGCGGCTGGAGCACCATCCGATTTCGGTCAGCCACGAGACGATCTACAAGTTTGCCTATTCGGCCGACGGACATGCCATCAAGCTCTGGAAACATCTGCCGGAACATCGTGCGCGACGCCGGCCACGTCATGCGAGGCGCCGGCATGGCCAGCGCTTCAGCCCGGATCTCAACATTTTGCGCCGCCCGGACGTGGTTGCCGATCGCAGGCAGTTCGGACATTGGGAATGCGACCTGATCCAGTTCCGCCAGAAGTTCGGCAAGGCGAACGTGACGTCACTGGTCGAGCGGGTCAGCCGCTTTGCTGTTCTCTTTCGCAACAACGACAGGCAGTCGCGCCCGATCATGGAGCGTCTCATCGGCGTGCTGCAGGCCCTGCCCCATCGCGCACGGCGCTCGATCACTTTCGACCGTGGGACGGAGTTTACCGACTGGCCCTACCTCCAGGCCGGGATCGGCTCCGCGACATGGTTCTGCGACCCGCAATCGCCCTGGCAGAAAGGCACCGTCGAGAACACGAACGGGCGGGCCAGGAAATGGCTTTCGAGGGATGTCGATCCGCTCTCGATTACCGACCAGGATCTGAAGGACATCTGCGACCGGCTGAACACAACGCCACGCAAGTGCCTCGGCTACAAGACACCGGCCGAGGTCTTTCGCCAGAAGCTACTCGCGCAGATGCGATCCGGAGGGTAGCATCAACGAGCCTGCAAGTCGCGCCTGGGCTTGAGCTCACACCGAGCGGGCTCGCCGTCGTCAGATGCCCTGCGGTGCGATGAACTGGTAATAGGTCCAGACGAGAGCGATCACGATGGCGATCGCAAGCCAGATCAGTCCCTTTTTCGGCCCCGGCGCGGCAGGCTTCCTGTTGTCCTGCTTCGGCTTCCGGCGTTCGAATTTCAGAACGTTATTGTCGTTCAAGGCATTCCTCCGTCGCGCACCGCGCGAAGATCTAACGGCGTTCGGTCTTTGCGGCAACCGGTGCCTCAGTCGCGCGGGCCGTCGGCGAGCGCGGCGAGCCCGGCGAGGTCACGGATCAGGAGCTTCTGCCGCCCGCCTTCGACGAGCCCCTGCGATTCCCATGCGCTGAGGATACGCGACACCGTATGCAGCGTCGTGCCCGTCATCTCGGCTATGTCCTGGCGCGAAATGGGGAAGTCGATGCGGATGCCCTCCCCTTCCTTGCGGCCGGCCTGCTTGGAAAGGCGCAGCACGGCATGGGCGACACGGCGCTCCACTTCCTGCGTCGACATTTCCCGGATGCGGGTGTGGGCTTCCTCCAGCCGCTGGCCGATGGTCTGCATGGTGCTGACGGCAAGGCGCGGATTCTGCTCGACGAAATGCGGCCACAGGTCGGTCGGCCAGCCGAGGATGACGCTCTCGGTCGCCGCGCGCGCGGTGCCCGGATAGTCGGCGCGCTGCAGGGCCTTGGCAAATCCGAAGAGGTCGCCGGGATGCACGACGCGCACGATGATCTGCTGGCCGTCCTCCGTCACCTGCGTCACCTTCAGCCGGCCGTGCAGCAGGAGGAAGAAGCTCGTGGCCTGCTGGCCCTGTTCGAAGACGGCATCGCCCTGCGCCACGCGGCGTGCCGTTGCGTGGGTCAGAAGCCTGTCGAGATCCTCGTCGCTCATCCTGTCGAACAGGGCGAGCGACTGGACGACGGTCCGGTCAATCTTCACGATAGAGTCCTTCTTGCGTGAAAGTTACCGGCTTCTATCACGCCTCTTCCTCCGCAGGAAGTTCAGAGGGGAATTCCGTGCTCCCGAAGCGTGGCGAGCAGCGGTGCATACCAGCGGGTATCCTTGACGAGCCGGAAGCCGACATTGTCGGGGGGAACGCCGACGGCGCAGCCGCCGCCCTTCGGATTGCGCACGAACGAGCTCATGGCGGCGCGGTGCTTGCCGCTCGCGACATAGATGCCGCACGACGAGGCGTCGTTCACCACGCGCCCCGCCTTGTCGAGATTGACACGGCGGTTGCACGTCGCCGTCCACTCCCAGACGTTGCCGGCGAAATCGGCAAGGCCGTATTCGTTTTCGCCGAAACGGCCGAGCGCCTGGGGAACGGGATCGCGCGAGGCCTTGCGTGCCGCTTCGCGGCGATAGTCGGCAAGCCAGCGGTCCGCCGGATTGGTGCTGTTGATGTCGACGCCGAGCGCGTCGTCGGGAAAGCGCGATCCGGCGGCGAAGGCAAGGTCCTGGTCGCTCGGCAGGACCCAGATCTCGCCGGTTCTCGCGCCGAGCCATTTCGCATAGGCCATGGCGTCGTCATAGCTGACGCCCGTTGCCGGCGTATTGGCGGGGTCGGCCGGGGCGAAGCCGGGTTCGGCCGCCGCGCAGGCGCCGTCGGCGACGCAGCGCGCGTAGTCGCCGGCCGTGACCTGGTATTTCATGATGGTGAGCGGGCGCCGCACGGCGAGCGCCTTCACCGGGCCGTCCACGGCAAAGCCGTTGCGGAAGAATTCGCCGCTTTCACGATAGTCGAAGCTGCGCGGGGCGATTTCCACCGTCATCGGCTCGTCCAGCACGGGGCCGGCCGGCGCACTGCCGAGAAGGTCCGTCTTGAGCGCGAGCCCGCCGGCAAGGGCCGCGAGCAGGAGAGCGGGAAGAGCGAGCGATGTCCACGAATTGCCGGGCTTCGATGTCAGCACAGCCATGACGGCCTCCTTGCGCCTCGCCCGGACGATCGTTCGCCGTCCGGGAGCGCGCCGCGTTTGGGAGATGTGCCCGCCGCAGGGCGGGCACATCGGTTTCACTCGGGCGTCAGGCGCCGCTCGGCGGGCTGACCGAGGTCATCAGGTCGTTGTTCCATTCGCCCTCGACCGTGAAGTGACCGGCCGCGCCCAGTTCGAAGGCCTCGATGAGGTTGTGGTTCACGTAGGCGTAAATGCCGGGCTGCTGGAAGGTGTAGAAGGCCGCGCCCGCCGTGCCGCCCGGAATGAACCAGGTTTCCTGGTCGACGTCAGGAACGTTGTGGAACTTGCCGGTTGCCCAGACATAGTCGCCGTGGCCACCGATGAGGTGGGGGCGGGTGTCGCGGTTGGCCTGCGAGTGCACGACGAGGACCTTCTCGCCCACCTTCGCCTTGAGGGCATTGTCGCCGGTGAGAGCCCCGACGGCGCCGTTGAAGACGATATGGCTCGGGGTCAGCGTGCGCATGACCTTCAGCGTGTCGTCATAGGCTTCGCCGACGCTGTCGTACTTCTTGTAGTTCCCCTCTTCGTCGCGGGGCACGTAGAAGTCCTGCTCGCCGACATAGTAGACGCGGTCGTAGGTCAGTTCCTTGCCGTGGCCGTCCGTCAGGCCTTCGCGCGGCAGGACCATGATCGCACCGTTCATGCCCGAGGTGACGTGCCACGGAACCATGCCGGGAGGTGCGCAATGGTAGACGAAGACGCCGGCCTTGGTGGCCTTGAAGCGCAGGATCGTCTGCTCGCCGGGGTTGACCACCGTCAGCGCGCCGCCGCCGAGGGCGCCGGTTGCCGCGTGGAAGTCGATGTTGTGCTGCAGCTCGTTGGTCTCGGGGTTGATGAGCGTCAGCTCGACATAGTCGTCCTGGTGCACGACCATCAGCGGGCCCGGGACCGAGCCGTTGAAGGTCATGGCGTGGACTTCCGTGCCCTTGTCGTCGAGGATCAGCTTCTTTTCCTCGATCTTCATGGTGAATTCGTAGATCTTCGGGCCGCCTTCGGCCTTCTGGGTGTGGGCATGAACGAAGGGCGGCTTGACAAGCTCGACCTTCACCCGTTCCAGCTTTGCGATGTCGGCCGCCGTTGCGGCTGCATTGGTCTGGATGGCGCCGCCTTCGGCCCGCGCCACCGATGCAGCAATGATCGGCGTCAGAACGCCGGCGAGGGCGGCACCGCCGAGAATGGTGCGGCGTGTTATCTGAAACTGCTCAGTCATTGCATTTCTCCTTGGTTGAAAGGACGGGCGGTGTGTCGCCCTGTCGTTTCTGTTCTAGGAGCATTCGCGCCGGCCTCTTTGAGTTGGGACAAAGAGGGCTTTTTCCCGGATGCGGCATTTTGGCAGCCCGCCGATTTGCTCTTTGCCATCTCGCAAAGAAGCGCCCACGTCTCTCCCCTAAAAGAAGCTGACAATTGCAAAGGAAAGAGACGATCATGACTGCAAGCCAACCCGCAGCGCGCGTCAGCCGCGCCGTCCCGCGCGGCCTCTCCCGCACCGGTCCGGTTCTGTTTTCCTACGGCTTCCGGCCGTTCTTCTTGGCCGGCGGCGTGTGGGCCGTGGTCGCCATGGTGCTGTGGATCGCGACGATCACCGGCCGGATCGATCTTGCCGGCGACTACGGCGCGCCGAACTGGCACGCCCACGAAATGCTCTTCGGCTTCGCATCCGCCGTGCTCGCCGGCTTCCTGCTCACGGCGGTGCCGAACTGGACGGGGCGGCTGCCCGTATCCGGCTGGCCGCTCGCCGGGCTCTTCGGCCTGTGGTGCGCCGGACGCCTCGCGCTGCTGGCCGCCGACCGGATCGGCGTGGTGGAGGCGGCCGTCATCGACGGCCTCTTCCTGCCGGTTCTCCTCGGCATCTGCACGCGGGAGATCGTCGCCGGGCGCAAATGGAAGGACCTGAAGATTCTCGGCGGCCTGCTGGCGCTGTCGCTGGCCAATGCGGTCTTCCACGTGGCGGTCATCGGCGGCGGGGACGACCACATGGCGATTCGCCTGGGCGTCGCCGCCTATGTCGTGCTGGTGATGATCGTCGGCGGCCGCATCGTGCCGAGCTTCACGCGCAACTGGCTCAACAAGGTCGGCCGCAGCGATTTCCCGGTGCCGTACAATCGTTTCGACACCGCGGCCATCCTTGCCGGCGTCGCGGCCCTCGCCGCCTGGACGGCGGTGCCGGCGCATCCCGCCACCGCCGGCCTCGGGATCGTCGCCGCCGTCCTGCACGCCATTCGCCTGCGCCGCTGGCGCGGCTGGACGACGCTGCCGGAAAAGCTGCTCGTCGTCCTCCACGTCGCCTATGCCTTCGTGCCCCTCGGGCTGCTCGCCATCGCGTTCAGCGCGCTCGGCTACCTGGAGGAGCGCTCGGTGCTCCACGTGCTGTCGGTCGGCGCGATCGCCTGCATGATGCTGGCGGTGATGACGCGCGCCAGCCTCGGCCATACCGGCCGGCCCCTGGCGGCCTCGCGCCTCACCGTCGCCGCCTATGTGGCGCTGGTGCTTTGCGCGCTGGTGCGCCCGTTCGGCGAAGTGCTTCCCGATGCCAGCGAACAAATCTATGCGGCCGCGGGCCTGCTGTGGATCGTGGCCTTCGGGCTCTTCTGCCTGGAATATGCCCCGATCCTCGCGCGCAAGCGGCGTGTGCCCCTGTGAATGCAGAACGGCCCGGAGATGATCCGGGCCGTTTCCGTCAGGTCTCCATCATGTCCGGCGTCCAAGGCGGCTCGTAGGTCAGGTGCACTTCGGCATATTCGACCCCCGGAACATCCCAGACGCAATTGCCGACAGCCTCCTTGAGGAAGGCCGTCGCCGGGCAGCCACGCGTCGTGGTGGTCATGGTGATGCGGGCGATGCCGCCCTCCTCCACGACGACAGCGTAGATCAGGCCGAGATCGACGATGTTGCGGCCGATCTCCGGGTCGATGATCACGCGCAGGGCCTTGCGGATATCCTCTTCGAGCGCGGCTTTCTGCTGCTCGTCCATCGTCTCAATCCTTCGGCCGGCCGACCCGCACGAGGATGCGATAGGCCGTGCCCGCATCGTCGAAATTGCCGGCCCACTGGTGGCCGCGCTTGGTCAGTTCGGGGAACAGGAACAGCGGTTCGCGGGAGAGGACCGCAAACAGCACCTCGCCTTCTTCCATGTCCTCGACTGCGGCAAGGATGCGCACCATCGGCTCCGGCGGATCGAGGTCCTCAAGGTCGAGGTGGATCGACGGGTCGGGCCAGGTGTCCGGCCTGTCGGCATCGGCCGAGATCTCGACGGCCGGCACGCCCGTGCGGGGCGTGAACAGCACTTCCCAGTGGCCGCTCTCGATCTCGCGGGCCTCGTGATCGAAGCCACGGCCTTCCATCACGCGGAAGAGAGGCTGCGGGCGGAAGGGGGCGACGAGCTTCAGCCCCTGCCCCGGCAAGAGTTCCTGCACGGCCCGCATGATCTCCTGGAACGGCTCGCCGCCATTCTTGAGGGTCGGCCGGACATCGAGCACCTTCGGCGCGATCTCGGTTGAAATGTCGGGCATTCTTTTATCTCCTTGGGACGGATAGAGGCAAAAAGAGGTGCGGCTGGACCATGCCGTCAGGCGCGCGTAGCGCCGCCGGCACGACGGACAGCCGGCGCGTGCGGATGAATTCCCGCATCAGCGCCACGGTGACGACGAGCTGCAGGCAGGCGACACCGCGGAAGATGTCGGTCGTGCCCCAAAACAGCGCCACCGTGGCGGCGGCGACCGCGCCATAGTAGATTCGGAACAGGATACGCGTATGGCCTTCCTCGACAAGGTCCTGCACGCGCGGCACAGGCGCGCGGCCGAGGATCGGCCCGTAGGCCTCCAGCCAGGTCAGAAAGGCGACGATCTTGTAGAGCTGGGCAAGCCCCAGGCCGGTGAGCCAGCCGAAGACGAAGAGATAGACGAGCGCCGCGACGTTGTCTCCCGTGCGGACCGCCGGCACGTTGACAAGGGCGATGGCGACGACGAGCGCCGCGAAGGCGGGAAAGGTCGCGCGGATGTTCAGCTCCGCGCGTTTGCGCTTGCGGGCCTGGTAGATCTGCCTGATGTCGCCGCCATAGAGGGCCACGGCCGCCAGCGCCAGGACCAGGGCGGCGGGAAACAGGATGGAGGCGCCGGGAAGGGAAAGCGCGACAAGGGGAATGCAGGCGGCGACGAGGCCGATCGCGAGGCCCGCCGTCCACCAGACGGCACGGCTCGTGCGCCGCTCGACCTCGGGCGCGAGGAGGAACATGGCGAGCAGGCGATAGCTGACGCCGACCGCCGTGATGCTGAGCCAGCCGCCGAGCCCCAATGTCGCATGCAGTCCGAGACCCTCGGCGACCAGGCGGGCGAAGAGGACGCTGTCGCCGAGGCCGGAGAGGGCAAGCGTGAACGCCGCGCCGACGAGGACCGCGACGACGAGGCAGGTGAGCCCCACCGCCACGAAGCGGGCGGGGAGCTGCAAGGGGCGCGCGGCGAAGAGCGTGACGGCAAGGATGCCGGCGACGAGGCCGAAGCCGGCAAGGAGCATGGCGCCGCCGACGGGCAAAAGAAGGAGCGGCAGGTCGATGGCGCCGGAAAGCGCGACGAAGCCGGCGACGAGGAAGCCGAGGCCGGCGAGGAGCAGCACCAGCGCAGGCGCCGCCAGATGCCCGCCGACGAGCGGCCGGGCGATGAGGACAGGCACGAACTGCAGGAGCGCGCCCGCCATCAGCAGGCTCAGCCAGCCGATCGCGACGACGTGAACCAGCACCAGCGTTTCCGGCGCGCCCATGTCGGCAGCGGGATAACCATAGCCCGCGACCATCAGTCCCTGCCCTGCAAGAAGCATCAGGCAGGCAGCGGCGAAGTAGGACATTGTCCAGCGGGAGAGCGTGGCGCCCGGCATGTCTGGTTCCTTCGCCGCGCTGGGGTTAGTGATCCGAGCCGCAGCAGCAGTCGCAACCGCCGCCGCCATCCAGCCGGCCGATCTCGACGCGCCAGACGTCCGGCCCCTGTTCCAGGTAGTCCCAGCCGAACTCGCCGGGGAAATTCGTTTCGAGCTGGTAGTGCAGCGGACGCGGGTCGTGGTCGCTGGTAATCAGCATGGAATTGCCGGGAAGCAGCGCGCCGAGCATGCCGAAGATGCGCGGATGGCGCTCGCGCGGGGGAACCGTGCGGACGTCGATGGAGGGCTTTTCCTGTTGTTCAGACATGTTCGGTGTTTCCGTCCCGGCCGCTCCGAATTCCGTTCCGGAAGGACGCGGCCGAACCGACCGGAACCGCCCGACGCTAGTCCGGTGCCCATTTCCCCACTTTGACGTTGCGCAAACAATTCCGGAAATGCCGGCCCGATGGCTCCTTGCTTGGCTTTTCGCAAAGAAGGCGCCCCCTCCCCCTCCTAGGCTTTCGTCAATCGACACACCGGACAAGGAAAACGCCATGCAACACGCCCTGATCGAAAAATACGGCGAGGCGCGGCTGCCGCGCTATACGAGCTATCCCACGGCGCCCGCCTTCTCGCCGTCCGTCGGCGCCGGCACCTATGGCGACTGGCTTTCCGCCATCGCGCCGGGAACGGAGGCCTCGCTCTACCTGCACATTCCGTTCTGCCGCTCGATGTGCTGGTACTGCGGCTGTCACACCACCATCACCCAGCGCGACGAGCCGATCCTCGATTATATCGACATGCTGCGCAAGGAGATCGGCCTCGTCTCCGAAAGGGTCGGCAACCGGCTGAAAGTCCGCCACATCCATTTCGGCGGCGGCACGCCGACGATCATGCAGCCGGAGGAATTCCGCGACCTGATCGGCCTGATGCGCGCCCGCTTCGCCTTCACGGCGGGCATGGAGATCGCCGTGGAGATCGACCCGCGCACGCTGACGCCCGACATGGCCGAGGCGCTCGGTGAGGCCGGCGTCACGCGCGCCAGCCTCGGCGTGCAGAGCTTCGATCCCGTCGTGCAGAAGGCGATCAACCGCATCCAGAGCGAGGCGCAGACGGCGGAAGCCGTGACGCGGTTGCGCGCGGCCGGCATCGGCGGCATCAATTTCGACCTCATCTACGGCCTGCCGCACCAGACGGTAGTGTCCTGCATCGAGACCGCGAAGGCGGCCGTCGCCATGCGGCCGGAACGCTTCGCCGTGTTCGGCTATGCGCATATCCCCTCCTTCAAGAAGCACCAGCGGCTGATCGACGAGCGCGCCCTGCCGGATGCGGCGATGCGCGCCGAGCAGGCGGAGGCGATCGCCGAAACGCTGGTGGCGGCCGGTTATGTCCGCATCGGCCTCGACCACTACGCCCTGCCGGTTGACAGCCTTGCGGTTGCGGCCGGCCGCGGCCGCCTGCACCGCAATTTCCAGGGCTATACGACGGATGCCTGCACGACGCTCATCGGCTTCGGCGCCTCGTCCATCGGCCGCACGCCTGATGGTTACATGCAGAACGAGGTGCCGCCCGGCCTCTATGCGCAGCGCATCGCGTCCGGCCAGCTCGCGACCGTCAAGGGCTATCGCCTCACCGCCGAAGATCGCCTTCGCGCCGAGATCATCGAACGGCTGATGTGCGATTTCCGCGCCGATGTCACGACAATCGCCGCCCGGCACGGCTTCGACGCCGCGCCGCTCATCGAGGGCAACGCGCGGCTGATGGCGCTCAAGGAGGACGGTGCGGTCGTCATCCGCGGCGGCACGGTCACGGTGCGGCAGGACCATCGCTTCATCATCCGCGCCGTCGCGGCCGCCTTCGATGCCTATATCGACAGTTCGGCCCGCACCCACAGCAAGGCCGCCTGAAACGAGAAAGGCCCGGCATGGTGCGGCATGCCGGGCCTTCCCACGCAGGTCTCGTGTCCTCTATCCCACAAGACCGCGGTAGATCGCCGGCAGTGCCGCGGGCAGCCTGGCGATGTTGCTGACGATGGCGTAGCCGTTGCGGCCGAACATGGCCGGCACGTAGGCCTGCGCCTCCCGGTCGACCGTCACCCCGAACACGCTGACGCCCGTGCGGCGCGCTTCCGTGACGGCGCGGCGGCTGTCCTCCAGCGCGAAGCGGCCCTCGTAGTGGTCCACGTCGTTCGGCTTGCCGTCGGTGAGGACGAGGAGGAGCTTGCGGCGGTTCGGCTGCTCGCGGAGCTTGGCCGCCGCATGGCGGATCGCCGGGCCGATGCGGGTGTAGAAGCCCGGCTTCAGCGCCGCGATGCGCGCCTCAACGCCATGGCCCATCGGCTCGCCGAAATCCTTGACCGTCTCGACGCGCACCCAGGAGCGGCGACGCGAGGTGAAGGTGAGGATCGAGTGATTGTCGCCGCAGGCCGCAAGGCCGTGGGCGAGCACCGTCAGCGCCTCCTTCTCGACATCGAGCACCCGGCGATTGTCGAACCAGGCGTCGGTGGAGAGCGAGACGTCGACGAGGATGGTGACGGCGAGGTCGTGCGCCTGCGGCCGGCTCATCAGGTGGATGCGGTCGCTGCCCTGCCCGCCGGCGGCAAGGTCGCTGCGCGCCCGTACCACGGCATCGAGGTCGAGTTCCGCCCCGTCGAGCTGTGCGCGCAGCATCTCGTGCCTTGGCCGCAGCACCTCGAACTGCCGGCGCACGCGGCGGATGAGGCTCCTGGTGTCGGCATCGGCCTCCGTCACGGCGGCAGTATCAGGCGCGGGCGAGGCGAGCACGCGGCAATGGTCCGGCAGGTAGGTCGCCGTGCGGTAGTCCCATTCGGGATAGGTGTATTCGCCGGTCAGCCGGGTGCGGTCGAGCGCTTCGGGCGGCAGGTCGAGGTCGAAGTGGAAGCGCGCGGCGGGCCTTCCCTTGCGCTCGCCGAGCGTCATGTCGTCCAGTTCATCGGCGGCGGAGGCGTCATGGTCGTCGCTGTCGTCGCCGGGGCGGTCGACATTGACCATCTCGGCCATGGCGAGGATCTTCTCGAAGCGGTTGAGGATGAAGGGGCTGCGTTCGCTCTTGTGGTTCTCCGCCTTCTCGCGCTCCGCCACATGCCGGCCGGTCTCGGCGGCCTGCGGATCGCCGCCGCTCGCCGGCTGGTCGTCCTCTCCCCTTCCCTCGCCGTCCTCGCGGGCAAGCGCATCCGGCCAGAGCGGCACGGGCAGCATGGGCAGGTAGCCGGGCGGCGCGCGATGGGGGAAGATGACCGGCAGCGTGTCGTCGGCAAGCCCGGCGCCCTTCTTCAGGAGGGCGAGGATGCGATTTTCGACATGGCGCTCGATGGAGGGCAGCGGCCGGCTGCGGCGCGCATCGAGCGTCGCGGCGCAAAGCCGGCGGTAGCGCCGGGCAAGGCCCGGAAAGGCAGCGAGAACGGCCTTCGCCGTCGCCTCCGCCCGCGCGACGATCGCAAGGTCGCGCTGGAGCGGGTCGGCATGCGTCACCTGGTCCAGCGGCATGACGGCCATGGCGGCGGCGAGCCAGACATAGAGGTCACGGTTGAGACCGCGGTCGGCGAAGAGGGCGATCTCGCCGGGCAGCATCAGCGTCGCGTGGTCGCGGCCGGGCTGCACCAGCTTCTCCTCGCCGAGCCCCATGCGTTCGCGCAGCCGCAGGCGGTGCGTCGAGGTGCGCCCGCGCGCCGGCGCGATCTGCACCGCGCCCTCCCCGCCGAAGCCGCGGAAGCAGACGGCGAGCACGGGCCGGACGTCCTCCAGCCGGACGGCATGGTCCGGGTGGCGTTGCCATGTGGCGGTGTTGCCGACGAGCCTGTGCCAGGCCCGGCCGACGGTCTCCTCCAGCTCCAGGAAATCCAGCATGGCGGACCTCAGCGGATCATCGCGTCGGCGATTTCGAGGAGCGCGGCGCGGACGTCCGGCTCGTCGGTGAGCGGCTCGATCATGGCGGCACGGACCGCCTCGCGCATCGTCATGCCGCTGTCGATGAGGCAGGCGCAATAGACGAGAAGGCGCGTGGAGACGCCCTCTTCAAGGTCGTGGCCCTTGAGGGCGCGCAGCCGGTGGGCGAGCGCGACGAGCGGGGCGACGCGCGCCTCGTCGAGGCCGCTTTCGGTGGCGACGACGGCGATCTCGGCCGCCTTCGGCAGGAAGTCGAACTCGATGGCGACGAAACGCTGGCGCGTGGAGGGCTTCAGCGCCTTCAGGAGGTTCTGGTAGCCGGGATTGTAGGAGACGACGAGCATGAAGCCGGCGGGGGCTTCCAGCACCTCGCCGGTGCGCTCCAGCGGCAGGATGCGGCGGTCGTCGGTGAGCGGATGGAGCACGACGGCGACGTCCTTGCGGGCTTCGACGATCTCGTCGAGATAGCAGACGCCTCCCTCGCGCACGGCGCGCGTCAGTGGGCCGTCGACCCAGACCGTGTCGCCGCCCTTGAGCAGATAGCGGCCGGTGAGGTCGGCGGCCGAAAGGTCGTCATGGCAGGAGACGGTGGAGAGCGGCAGGCCGAGCCTTGCGGCCATGTGGCTGACGAAACGGGTCTTGCCGCAGCCCGTGGGTCCCTTCAGAAGCAGCGGAAGCTGGCGCGTCCAGGCGGTCTCGAACAGGGCGCATTCGTTGCCGGAGGGGCTGTAGGCGGGGATGTCGGCGCGCGCGGCCTTGAGCATCACGTTCATGTCGGTCTCCAGGTTCATAGAGGAAAATGTGCCGGCCCCGCGGGATGACGGGGCCGGCCAGCACTCACTCGGCCGGCTGGACCATCCGGGTGAGGCTGTCGGCACGCTCGCGGCCGGGCACCAGCACGGCCCAGATGAACATCAGCGCCGAGACGAGGACGACGGCGCCCGAGCCGAGGCGGACCCAGTAGAACAGCGAGAGCTGGTCCTGCACGTCCATGAAGCTTTCGCCGAGCACGCGCTGGAGGTGGATCTGCACGACGCCCGCGAAGGTGAGCGCGAAGGTCATGACAGACATGGCCGTGCACATGATCCAGAACGAGGCGATCGAGAGCCACTGGTTGTAGGGCTGGCGGCCGCGGATCTCGGGGATCGCATAGGCCATCATGGCGAGATTCAGCATCACATAGGCGCCGAAGAAGGCGAGGTGACCATGCGCGGCGGTGACCTGCGTGCCGTGGCTGTAGTAGTTCACCGACGACAGCGTGTGCAGGAAGCCCCAGACGCCCGCGCCGAAGAAGGCCATGACCGAGCAGCCGATCGACCAGAGCAGCGCCGCCTTGTTCGGATGGTTGCGGCCGGCCTTCCAGGTCATCACGAAGGTGAATATGACCATGGTGAAGAAGGGCGCCACTTCCAGCGTCGAGAACAGCGAGCCGATCCACTGCCAGTAGCCCGGCGCGCCGATCCAGTAATAATGGTGGCCGGTGCCGAGGATGCCCGAGAAGAGGGCGAGGCCGACGATGACGTAGAGCCACTTTTCCACGACTTCGCGGTCGATGCCGTTGATCTTGATCATCAGGAAGGCGAGCACGGAGGCCATGATCAGCTCCCAGACGCCCTCGACCCACAGATGGATGACGTACCACCAGTACATCTTGTCGAGCGCGAGGTTCGCCGGGTTGTAGAAGGCGAAGAGGAAGAAGAGGGCAAGGCCCCACAGGCCGAACAGCAGTATGTTGATGACCGTGGTCTTGCGGCCCTTCAGCGCGGTCATGGTGATGTTGAAGAGGAACATCAGCACGACGACGACGATGCCGATCTTGGCGGCGAAGGTCTGCTCGAGGAATTCGCGGCCCTCATGGATGCGAAACATGTAGCCGACGACCGTCAGCCCCGCCGCCACGAAGAACAGCCAGAACTGGACGACGGCGAGCTTCGGGCTGAACAGCTCGGTCTCGGTCTCCTCCGGGATCATGTAGTAGGTCGCGCCCATGAAGCCCATGAGCAGCCAGACGACGAGCGCATTGGTGTGGATCATGCGCACGATGTTGAAGGGCAGGAGCTCGGAGAGCGTGTTCGGCAGCACGTAGATCGTGCCGGCGAGGACCCCGAAGGCCACCTGGGCGAGGAACAGGCCGAGCGCGCCGTAGAAGTACAGCATCGCGACCTTTTGCGTTTGATATTTCATGTCTTTTCTCCTCAACGCTATCGGTCAGCCGGCATCGTTCGGCGGCCAGTTCTGGGTGTTGATCCTGCTCGTCCATTCCAGGAAGTCGGCAAGGTCGTTGAGTTCCTGTTCGGTGAGGTTGAACTGCGGCATCTGCCGCCGGCCCTCCGCCCCGCTCGGCTGGGCGGCCATCCAGGCCTTGAAGGCCTCGCGCGCGCCTTCCGGGTCGTCGACGCCGCCATAGCGCTTCCAGACATTGCCCAGTTCGGGCGCGAAATAGGCGCCCTCGCCGAGCAAGGTATGACAATTGATGCAGGCGTTCTTTTCCCAGACGTGCTTGCCGCGCGCGACGCTGTCCGTCAGCGTCGTCTCGTCGGTGGACGTCGTGCGCATGTAATAGTGGGAGTGGGCCGTGAGCCCGACGAAAATCGTGAAGAAGAAGATGGACCCGCCATAGAAGACGTTGCGGGCCCCGGTCTTGGTTAGGCGCTCTGCCATCCCCTGGTCCTTTCCCTTGCCGGACCCTGAGGGCCGGCGCCAAAACCCCGCCAACTGGTTTGCCGGCGATCCCCTCGCCGGCTTGCGGGACGTCTCTGGTTCTAGACGCGGGAGAAAAGCCTTCTTTGCGAATAGGCAAAGACCGGGGCGGTTCGTCAGCCGATCAGCGTGGCGGCGACGGCGCGGGCAAGCGCAAGCGAGAGGAGCGCCGCCGGCCAGGCGAGCAGCGCCGAGCGCATGAAGCCGCGATTGGCGCGCAGTTCCATGAAGTCGAGGATGACGAGGCGGCCCTTCGCATAGGCCATGACGAGCACGGCGGCGATCGGCACCAGCAGCCCGCCGCTGAGGCCGCCGACGAGGGCGCCGCCGAGGGCCAGCGTCAGCAGCATGGCGAGGGTGGCGATGAACTGTTCGCGGGCCTGTCGGGTCATGGGTGCCTCAGGTGAGATAGACGATGGGGAACATCACGAGCCAGACGAGGTCGATGGCGTGCCAGAGCGTGGCGATCATCACGACATTGGCCCGCGACGGTCGCCAGGCGACGAGCAGGAGGATGCCGGCGCCGAAGACGACATGCAGCAGGTGGAAGCCCGTGATGAGGAAATAGAGCTCCGAAAGCCGGCCCGCCCCGCCGATACCCGACCGGATCTCGATCGTGTATTCGACGGCCTTGACCGCGACGAAGGCGAGACCGAGCAGCGCGGCAAGGACGAGCGGCCCACGGACCGCGCCTTCGCCGCGGCGGACCGCGAGCGCCGCCTGCCAGCCGCTGCAGACGAGAAGTACGGTGTTGAGCGCGGCAAGGCCCGGATGAAGATGCGACCTCAGGAGCAGGGCTCCCTCGCCGTCCACCATGGTCATCACCATGAAGGCGACGAGCAGCGCGCCGAAGGCCGCAAGCTCGCTCCACACCAGAATCCATAAAAGCAGGGAATCGGCTTCCCCGCTCTCCGCCTTGCCAACGGCAATGTTCACGTCGTCTATCGTCGCCATGCCCCTGCCTAGCGCGTCCACCGGCGGCCTTCTTTGCGCAGGCACAAAGAACGGCGGGGCAGGCCGCGCCATGGTGGGCGGCAAAGGAAAGGAATCCTCCATGACGGACGCACAGTTCGGCCTCCTCGTCGCCGCGCCGGTCATCGCCGGTTTTGCCGTGGTGCTCTATCGCATGGGCGTGCTCCAGGGAGCGGGGACGCTTTCGGCCGTCGGGGCGTCGGTCGTCATCGCCGCCGTCCTGTTCTTCGGCCAGTGAGCGGCTTGCAATCGGCGTTTCGATAAACGAGGCTGGCGCGATCCGCCGGTCGGCTTCTTCCGGTGAGTCCCGTACCTGCCCAGGAGCCGGCATGGCCGTCACCGACATCGCGACCCGCACCTACGACCACAATTTCCGGCTCGATCCGATCGTGCGCAGCCTGCTCGACACGGATTTCTACAAGCTGCTGATGCTGCAGATGATCCGGCAGCTCCACCCGGACGTTTCGGCGACCTTCTCCCTGATCAACCGCACCAGGAGCGTGCGGCTTGCCGACATCATCGACGAGGGGGAGCTGCGCGCCCAGCTCGACCACGCCCGCAGCGTGCGCTTCACCAAGAAGGAGCTGATCTGGCTGGCGGGCAACAGCTTCTACGGCAAGGCCCGCATGTTCGGCCCGGACTTCATCACCTGGCTCTCGACGTTCCAGCTTCCCGACTATGACCTGCGCAAGGCGGACGGGCAGTACGAGCTGCATTTCGACGGGCCGTGGACGCATACGAGCATGTGGGAGATCCCGGCGCTCGCCGTCATCAACGAGATGAAGTCGCGTGCGGCGATGCGCAACCGCGGCCGCTTCGCGCTCGACGTGCTCTATGCCCGCGCCAAGGCGCGCCTGTGGGAAAAGGTGGAGCGGCTGAGGCAATTGCCGGACCTCGTCATCTCGGATTTCGGAACCCGCAGGCGGCATGGTTTCCTGTGGCAGCGCTGGTGTGTCGAGGCGCTCAAGGAAGGGCTCGGCGAGCGCTTCATCGGCACGTCCAACGTGCTGCTGGCCATGGATGCGGACCTTGAGGCCATCGGCACCAATGCGCACGAACTGCCGATGGTCGCGGCGGCGCTGGCCGAGGGCGACAAGGCGCTTGCCCAAGCGCCCTACCAGGTGCTGGAGGAATGGCGCCGGCACTACAACGGCAACCTCCTCATCGCGCTTCCCGATGCCTTCGGCACGGCGTCGTTCCTCGCCAAGGCGCCGGACTGGCTCGCCGACTGGACCGGCTTCCGCCCGGACAGCGCACCGCCGATCGAGGGCGGCGAGCAGATCATCGACTGGTGGCGGCAGAAGGGGCGCGACCCGCGCGAGAAACTGCTGATCTTCTCCGACGGCATGGACGTCGACACGATCGAGGAGACCTACCGGCATTTCCACGGCCGGGTGCGCATGAGCTTCGGCTGGGGCACCAATCTCACCAACGATTTCCGGGGCTGCGATCCCGATGGCGGCCACGGGCTCGACCCGATCTCCCTTGTCTGCAAGGTCACGAGCGCGAACGGCCGTCCAGCCGTCAAGCTCTCCGACAATCCCGTCAAGGCGACCGGCGACCCGGCGGAAATCGAACGCTATCGCCGGGTCTTCGGCGTCGACGGCCAGGCGGCGCGGCCGGTGGAGGTCTGATCGTGCCCCAATGCCATGTTCCCGGGAACCCTGCGCGTGCTGCCGCATTTTCCCGCCATGACCTATGAACTCTATTACTGGACGGGCATTCAGGGCCGGGGCGAATATATCCGCCTCGCGCTCGAAGCGGCCGGCGCGCCCTATCGCGACGTGGCGCGGGAGGACGGCGATCACGTCATCGCGGATGCCGGCAGGAAGATTGCAACGCCCTCTTTTGCCCCGCCCTTCCTGAAGGACGGCCCGCTGGTCGTGGGCCAGGTCGCGGCGATCCTTCTTCATCTCGGCGACAGGCTCGACCTGGCGCCGAAGGACGAGCGTCTCCGTCTCTGGACGCACCAGATCCAGCTTACCATCGCCGATTTCGTCCTGGAGGGGCACGACGTGCACCATCCGCTTGGCGCGGGACGCTATTACGAGGAGCAGAAGCCGGAATCGCTTCGGCGGGCGGAGGAGTTCCGCGAAGAACGCGTTCCCAAGTTCCTCGACTGGTTCGAGACCGTTCTCGAACGAAACCCCGAGGGCCCGGCGCATCTGGTCGGCGATCGCCTCAGCTATGCGGATCTCTCTCTCTTCCAGGCGATGAGCGGCCTCGCCTACGCATTCCCCAACCTCATGAAGCGGCTGGGGCCAAAGTACGGGAAGGTCGAGGCGCTCTGCAGGATGGTCGCGGAACTGCCGCGAATCGCGGCCTACCTTTCAAGCGAACGGCGGCTGCCGCCGAACGAGAGCGACCTGTTCCGCCACTATCCCGAACTGGATCCCTGAACCGGCAGCGGGTCAGCCGACCCGCTTTTCCAGTTCTTCTTCCTCGATCATCGCGGCAGCGCCCGGCACGGCGACGAACTGTTCCAGCGTCATCGTGTCGAGGATCGCGGCGATGGCGTCGCGCACGTCGGTCATGGCGCGGCGCACCTGACAGGCTTCCGGATCGGCGCAGTCCTCGCAGGCCTCGTAGGCCGTGCGGCTTGCGCAACGGATCGGCGCCAGCGGACCGTCGAGCACGCGGATGGCGTGGCCGATGCGGATGTCCGAGGCGGCATGGGACAGCGAATAACCGCCGCCCGGCCCCTTCTTCGAACGCAGCATGCCGGCATTGCGCAGTTCGAGAAGGATCGTGTCGAGGAACTTCTTCGGGATGTTGTTGCGCAACGCGATCTCGCTGACGAAAGCCGTTTCGCCCGGCGCCAGCCGCGCGAGGTCCACGAGGGCCTTCAATCCGTATTTTCCCTTTTTCGTCAGCATTTCGGCCTGCTTTCCAACAGCATATGCGGCAGTATGGACGCTCCCATGCGTCCGGCGGTTTCATCCATCGTCTTCGGGAAGATCGACCGTGTCACCCTTTCGAGGTGATTCCGGCTCATTCTAGGCACCGAAGTGCGAAAAACATATAAAAATGGTATAATTTATTTGGCTGTGGCGCCGCAAGGAAATAAGCCCTCGCGTCAACCGCTTAGGCGGTTTTGGCGCCAAACGTGCCCAAATGGCATCATTTCCCGCCCTGATTGCCCCAGATCCAGCGTGAATAGAGAAAAATCGGCTTCGAAACGGGCCGATGCGACCGCCGATTCCTTCCGTTTCGGCCTTTCTACGGAAAACGCAAAACCAATCGCGCGAGAGCCGCAAAATTGAGGCGAAAATTTCTCTACTAAATTTATCGATTAAATAATCTTGGGAAACCGGCCCGCGACATCCCGGGCGACGGAAACTTGAGGAGAGGACCATGCCCATCACCCGCAGAGCCCTGCTTGCCGCGACCGCCGCCCTTGCCATGGCGGCCTCGTTCGGCGCAGCCCATGCCGAGGACGTGACGCTCAACATCGGCTACCAGCCGATCGTCGAGCCGTCGCGCGTCCCGCAGGCCGACGGCACCTATGAGAAGGTGACCGGCGCCAGGATCAACTGGCAGAAATTCGACGGCGGCGCGGATGTGATCGCCGCCATCGCCTCCGGCTCGCTCGACATCGGCTATGTCGGCTCCTCGCCGCTTGCGGCCGCCGCCAGCCGCGAGCTGCCGATCGAGACGATCTTCGTCGTCGGCCTCATCAGCGAGGCGGAAGCGCTTGCGGTGAAATCCATCGAGAAGCCGGAAGACCTTGCCGGCAAGAAGATCGCGACGCCCTTCGTCTCGACCGCGCATTACAGCCTGCTGACGGCGCTGAAGCACTGGAACGTCGATCCCAAGTCCGTCGAGATCCTCAACCTGCGTCCGCCCGAAATCGCGGCCGCCTGGGAACGCGGCGACATCGACGGCGCCTATGTCTGGGATCCGGTGCTTGCCGAGCTGAAGAAGAGCGGCAAGGTCCTGGCGACATCCGCAGATGTCGCGGACTGGGGCGGCCCCACCTTCGACGCCTGGATCGTCAGCCGGAAATTCGCCGAGGACCATCCGGATGTCGTGGCGAAATTCGTCCGGGTCACCGGCGATGCGACGGCCGCCTATCGCGCCAATCCCGATGCCTGGAACGCCACCTCGCCGGAGGCCGAAAAGATCGCGCGCCTCACCGGCGCCAAGCAGGACGAGGTCCCGGCGCTCCTCAAGGGCTATATCTTCCCGACGCTCGAGGAGCAGGCCGGCGAGGCGCTGCTCGGCGGCGGCACGGTGAAGGCGGTTGCCGATACCTCGGCCTTCCTGCTGGAGCAGGGCAAGATCCCGGCGGCCCTTTCGGACTATTCGCCCTACGTCTCCACCCGCTGGGTGACGGACGCGACGAAGCTCGCCTACTGAAGGCGACGATCCTGCGGCGGAGGTGGCCCGGTTGCGCGCAAGCGCCGCCGGGCCATCGCCGGACGATACGGCACCAGCTCCCGGAGGCCCCATGAGCATCCTGACATTCCGCAACATCGCGTTGCGCTATCCGCCGAGGGCGGGCCGCAACGGCGCGGATGAGAAGCTCGTCCTCGACGGCATCAACCTGCAGGTCGCGTCGGATGAGTTGGTGGCGATCATCGGACGATCCGGCTCCGGCAAGACGAGCCTCCTCAATCTCGCCGCAGGCTTCCTGGAGCCGACGGAAGGGACGATCACGGTCGACGGCGAACCCATCCGCGGCCCGGCAGCGGATCGTGCGGTGGTCTTCCAGGACGATGCGCTCTATCCCTGGCTTGACGCACGCGACAACATCGCCTTTCCCCTGAAGCTGAAGGGCATTCCGCTTGTTGAGCGCCGCGCGCGGGCCACCGCCCTTCTTGCGCGCGTCGGCCTTGCGGATGCGGGCGACCGGCGCATCTGGGAACTGTCAGGCGGCATGCGCCAGCGGGTCGGCATCGCCCGGGCGCTTGCCGCCGAGCCGCGCTTCCTGCTGCTCGACGAACCGCTCGGCGCGCTCGATGCGCTGACGCGCACCCGCATGCAGGAATTCCTCCTGCGCATCAAGGCCGAGAGCGGGGCCGGCGCCCTTCTCATCACGCACAGCATCGAGGAGGCGCTGCTGCTCGGCACGCGCATCGTCGTGCTCTCGCCCAATCCGGGGCGCCTGACTGCGGAGATCGAGGCGGGCTTCAACGCGGAGGTGCTGAACGGCGCATCCGTCGCCGCCGTGAAGGCTTCGCCCCTCTTCAAACGCATGCATGCCGGCCTCACCGGCCTCATCCATTCCGGCGCCGAAGAGGAGCTTGCCGCATGACCTTCTCCACCGACATCGACATCTCGCAGGTTGCGCCCGCGCGCTCTTCGCGTGAGGGCCGGCCGCGGCGTCCCCTCCCCGTCGCCATCATCTCGGCGGCAACGGTCGCGGTCATCATCGCGCTGTGGAGCCTGGCCTCCGCCTATGCGCTGGTCTCGCCCGTCTTCCTGCCCTCGCCCCGGCAGGTCGTGCTCGCCATCTACAATCTCATCGTGAAGGGCTTCGTCGATGCGACGCTGGCCGAACATCTCGGCGCGAGCCTCTATCGCATCTTCGGCGCACTCATCGTCTCCATCGCGATCGGCATACCGGCCGGCATCGCCATCGGCACGAGCCGCGTCGGGCGCGGTATCCTCGACCCCATCGTGGAGTTCCTCCGCCCTCTGCCGCCGCTCGCCTACCTGCCGCTCATCATCATCTGGGTCGGCATCGGCGAGGCCTCGAAGATCACCGTCATCGCGCTGTCCATGCTGCCGTCGATCATCCTGTCGACCTCGGCCGGCGTGCGGTCGGTCTCGAAGGATCACGTCAATGCGGCGCGCTCGCTCGGGGCAAGCCGCCGGCAGGTCCTGACCGAGGTCGTGCTGCCGAGCGCGGTGCCCTCGATCCTCACCGGCATCCGCATCGCGCTCGGCGCGGGCTGGACCACGCTGGTGGCGGCCGAGCTCGTGGCGGCGACGAGCGGCATCGGCTTCATGATCCAGTCGGCCGCGCAGTTCCTCGTCACCGACATCGTCATCGCCGGCATCGTCGTCATCGCGCTGGTCGCGATCCTGCTGGAATTCATTGCCCGGCAGATCGAGCGGCGGCTCGTGCCCTGGGCCTCGCACCGCTGAGGGTCAGTCGCCGAGCGGCTGGCTGTCGTCGCCGTCGCGGTGGCTG
>NZ_CP069303.1:3632500-3830000 GCF_016839145.1 Shinella sp. PSBB067
CGAGACCGAGACCGTGGAGATGACGCCCGGCATCGGCGCGCCGAGATGGGCGGCGTTTCCGGCATCGGCCTTGCGGCGCACGGCCGAGGTGGCGGCGCGGTTGCGATCCGGCACCTTGATGAGGCGCGGCTGGCCGTTGAGCTCGAAGAACACCTTGACCATGCCCTGCGCATCCGGCTCGCTTTTCGCCTGGTGCAGGATGACGAGGGAAACGCCCTTTTCCAGCTCCGGCTGCAGCTCCTCGCCGGGGGCCAGGCCGTAGAAATAGGCCGGCGTCGGCAGCACGCTGACCGGGCCGTACAGGTCGGCGGCGAGCGCATAGTCGGTGAAGACCTTGGGATACATGAGGTAGGAGGCGAACTCGAAGTCGTCGACCTTGCGCTCCAGCTTGTCCTCGATGGCCTTGCGCTCGGCATCGAGATCGGCCGGCGGCAGCAGCGAGCCCGGCACCGCGGTATAGGGCTGCTCGCCCTTCAGCGCCTTCTTCTGCAGGCCGGCCGGCCAGCCGCCCGGGGGCTGGCCGAGATCGCCCTTCAGCATCGAGACGACCGATTCAGGGAAGGCGATGTCCTTGCCCGGATTCTCGACATCGGCGACCGTGAGGTCCTGGCTGACCATCATCAGCGCCATGTCGCCCACCACCTTTGAGGACGGCGTCACCTTGACGATGTCGCCGAACATCTGGTTGGCGTCGGCATAGGCCTGCGCGACGCGGTGCCACTTGGTTTCCAGGCCGAGCGAACGGGCCTGTTCCTTGAGGTTGGTGAACTGGCCGCCCGGCATTTCATGCAGATAGACTTCGGAAGCCGGCCCCTTGAGGTCGCTTTCGAAGGCAGCGTACTGGAAGCGCACCGCCTCCCAGTAGAAGGAGATGCGGCGGATCCATTCGGGATCGAGGCCGGGATCGCGTTCCGAGCCCTTCAGCGCCTCGACGATCGATCCGAGGCACGGCTGCGACGTGTTGCCGGAGAGCGCATCCATCGCCGCATCCACCACGTCGACGCCGGATTCGACCGCGGCGAGCACCGTGGCGGCGGCAATGCCCGAGGTGTCGTGGGTATGGAAATGGATCGGCAGGTCCGTCGCCTCGCGCAACGCCTTGAACAGCACGCGTGCGGCGGCGGGCTTCAGCAGGCCCGCCATGTCCTTCACCGCGATCATGTGCGCGCCGGCCTTTTCCAGCTCGCCCGCAAGGGCGGTATAGTACTTGAGGTCGTATTTCGGTCGGGCCGAATTCAGGAGGTCGCCGGTATAGCAGATCGCCGCCTCGCAGATCTTGTTCTCCTCGGCGACGGCGTCCATCGAGACGCGCATGTTGTCGACCCAGTTGAGGCAGTCGAAGACGCGGAAGACGTCGATGCCGCCTTTGGCCGCCTGGCGCACGAAATACTTCACGACATTGTCGGGATAGTTCTTGTAGCCGACGCCGTTCGCCCCGCGCAGCAGCATCTGCAGCAGCAGGTTCGGCGCGTCCTCGCGAATGCGGGCAAGGCGGTCCCATGGGTCTTCCGTCAGGAAGCGCATGGAGACGTCGAAGGTGGCGCCGCCCCAGCATTCCAGCGAGAAGAGCTGCGGCAGGGCGCGGGCATAGGTGCCGGCGACGCGGGCGATGTCATGCGTGCGCATCCTGGTGGCGAGCAGCGACTGGTGCGCGTCGCGCATGGTCGTGTCCGTCAGGAAGACCTGGTTCTCGCCGCGCACCCATTCGGCGAACTTCTTCGGCCCGAGTTCGTCCAGCTTCTGCTTGGTACCGGGGGCGATCTCGCCCTCGATGAAGGGCACGACGGGCCGGGCGACGTCGGCCGGCGGCTTCGGCCGGCCCTTGGCCTCCGGATGGCCGTTGACGGTGACGTCGGCGAGATAGGTGAGCAGCTTGGTGGCGCGGTCCTGGCGCTTGACCTGCTGGAAGAGCTCCGGCGTGGTGTCGATGAAGCGTGTCGTGTAGGAATTGTCGCGGAACTTCTCGTGGCTGATGATCGCCTCGAGGAAGGTGAGGTTGGTCGCGACGCCGCGGATGCGGAACTCGCGCAGCGCCCGGTCCATGCGGTTGATCGCCTCCAGCGGGCTCGGCGCCCAGGCGGTGACCTTGACGAGCAGCGGATCGTAGAAGCGGGTGATCACCGCCCCGGGATACGCCGTGCCGCCGTCGAGGCGGATGCCGAAGCCCGAGGCCGAGCGATAGCCGGTGATGCGGCCGTAGTCCGGGATGAAGTTCTGCTCGGGATCTTCCGTGGTGATGCGGCACTGGAGGGCATGGCCGTTGAGGCGGATGTCCGTCTGCGCGGGCACGCCCGATTCCGGCGTGCCGATGGCATGGCCGTCGAGGATGTGGATCTGGGCTTTCACGATGTCGATGCCGGTCACGACCTCGGTGACGGTATGCTCGACCTGGATGCGCGGGTTCACCTCGATGAAGTAGAACTTGCCCGAGTCCATATCCATCAGGTATTCGACCGTACCGGCGCCGACATAGTTCGTCGCCTTGGCGATCTTGATGGAATAGGCGGCCAGTTCCTGGCGCTGGGCCTCGCTGAGATACGGAGCCGGCGCGCGTTCGACGACCTTCTGGTTGCGGCGCTGGACCGAACAGTCACGCTCGAAGAGATGCACGACATTGCCGTGGGTGTCGCCGAGGACCTGGCTTTCGACGTGGCGGGCGCGCTCGACGAGCTTTTCCAGATAGACCTCGTCCTTGCCGAAGGCGGCCTTGGCCTCGCGCTTGGCTTCCGTCACCTCGCGGATCAGGTCCTTCGGGTCGCGGATGGCGCGCATGCCGCGTCCGCCGCCGCCCCAGGATGCCTTGAGCATGACGGGATAGCCGATCTCGGCGGCAAGCCGGTGGATTTCCGTCTCGTCGTCCGGCAACGGATCGGTGGCGGGCACGACCGGCACGCCGACGGAGATGGCGAGGTTGCGCGCGGCGACCTTGTTGCCGAGCTGGCGCATCGTATCCGGCCGCGGGCCGATGAAGGTGATGCCGGCGGCATCGCAAGCATCGACGAATTCGGGGCTTTCAGACAGAAGGCCGTAGCCGGGGTGGATTGCGTCGGCGCCCGAGAGCTTGGCGACGCGGATCACCTCGTCGATGGAAAGATAGCTCTCGATCGGGCCGAGGTCGCGCGCAAGATGGGAGCCGCGGCCGATCTGGTAGCTTTCGTCCGCCTTGAAGCGGTGCAGCGCCAGTTTGTCCTCCTCCGCCCATATCGCGACCGTTTTCAGCCCCAGTTCATTGGCCGCGCGGAACACGCGGATGGCGATTTCTGAACGGTTGGCGACAAGGATCTTGGAAATGGGCAAGTCGAGCTCCTCAATGACTTGGACGCGGGAAATGCTGCACCCGCGAAGGGATTATTAGCGGGTAATTTCCAAAGTTCAATTTTGCTTTCGTCATCGGGCGAAAGATTTGCGCCGTCAGGAAACCAGGCCGAGCCTGAAAGCGATGGCGATGGCGTGGTGCCGGTTGCGCGCGCCGAGCTTCTCCTGGATGCCGTTCATGTACCAGTCGACGGTGTGGCTGGAGATGCCGAGGACGCGGCCAATGTCGTGCGAGGTCATGCCCTCGGCCAAAAGGCCGAGCGCCTCCATCTCGCGGCGCGTCAGCTCGACATCGACGACGGCCGAAAGGCGAGCGGCCATGTCCGGATCGATCGCCTGGACGAGCTTCCAGTAGAGCCGCCGGGCGATGCCCTCGAAAAGCGCCAGCTCGACGCTTTCCAGCTCGACCGGCCTGCCGCCGAGGCTGAGGCTGCCGATGAGGCCGCGCCGGCCGTGGACGGGAAACATGTAGCCGTCCTCCAGCCCGTTGTGGCGCGCATCCACCATCATGCGCTCCATGCGCTTGCGGTGCGGACTCGCCCGGAAGGCGCCGAGCGTGTCGCGCCAGCGAAACCCCGCCTGCGCATAGCCGAGATAGCGCACGGTCGGATCGACGTGCATGTAGCGCTTGCGCAGATAGGTTTCCGGCCAGCCCACCGGCCAGTGGCCGGCAAGGAGCAGGTTCTCCGGCGCCTCGGCAGGGCGCATCGCCTTGAAGAGCCCGTAATAGTCGAAACCGTAGAACGCCAGCAGGCGCTCGAATTCGGCCGTCGTCTCGTGTCGGCCACGCAACTCGTCGATCAGTGCAAGGAATTGCACCAGCAAGTTGATCTTCATGTGCCCCGCGCTTGTCTGGCTTCGTTTAACCAACTGATAAAGCTGAACCCGACCGACAACCGGCCCAAGCGCTCCACTCGCATTCCCTGCCTTACAATTGGCAGGATCGCATGTTGGAAATCAATCGTTTTGCATGCGTGAGCGGGTTGAGTTCACAAAATCACGCAAGATTTCAACCCGGTCACGAAATTTGCTTGACCCGGAAGAACTTTTGCCTCTTCCGCTGATTAATACCCGCAGCGAAGGGACTGAAGGTGCACTCGCTGCACCGCACAACAGGTATCGCCGGAAAGGCCCCATTGCCGTGTCTTTGTTTCAGGTCTATGCACGAGCCCTCAGCTATCTCGGCACTTACAAGCTTCGCGTCGGCCTGGTGGTGGCCGCCAATATTGTTCTCGCGGTGATCACCATCGCCGAACCGATCCTGTTCGGCCGCATCATCGACGCCATCTCCAGCAAGGGCGACGTCACGCCGATGCTCCTGATGTGGGCAGGCTTCGGCCTGTTCAACACCATCGCCTACGTGCTCGTCGCGCGCGAGGCGGACAGGCTGGCCCATGGCCGCCGCGCGAGCCTCCTGACGGAAGCTTTCGGGCGCATCATCTCCATGCCGCTGTCCTGGCACAGCCAGCGCGGCACCTCGAACGCGCTGCACACGCTGCTGCGCGCCTGCGAGACGCTGTTCGGCCTCTGGCTGGAATTCATGCGCACGCACCTTGCCACCGCCGTTGCGCTCGTCCTGCTGATCCCGACGGCCTTTGCGATGGACTATCGCCTGTCGCTGGTGCTCGTCGTCCTCGGCGCGCTCTACGTCGTCATCGGCAAGGTCGTGATGAACCGCACCCGCGAAGGCCAGGCCTCGGTGGAGAACCACTATCACACGGTCTTCTCCCACGTCTCGGACTCGATCAGCAACGTCTCCGTCGTGCACAGCTACAACCGTATCGAGGCCGAGACGCGCGAATTGAAGCGCTTTGCCGAACGGCTGATCAATGCGCAGTTCCCGGTGCTCGACTGGTGGGCGCTCGCAAGCGCCCTCAACCGCATCGCGTCCACGATCTCCATGATGACGATCCTCGTCATCGGCACGGTGCTGGTGCAGCGCGGCGAGATCCGGGTCGGCGACGTCATCGCCTTCATCGGCTTTGCCGGCCTGCTGATCGGCCGCCTCGACCAGATGAAGGCCTTCGCCACGCAGATCTTCGAGGCACGCGCCAAGCTGGAAGACTTCTTCACGCTCGAAGACGCCGTGAAGGAACGCGAGGAACCAGTCGGTGCCGGCGAGCTCGGCGAGGTGAAGGGCAAGGTCGAGTTCCGCAATGTCGGCTTCGACTTCGCCAATGCCACGCAGGGCGTGCGCGACGTCTCCTTCACGGTGGAGGCGGGCCAGACCGTCGCCATCGTCGGCCCGACGGGCGCCGGCAAGACGACGCTCGTCAACCTGCTCCAGCGGGTCTACGAGCCGCAGTCCGGCCAGATCCTCATCGACGGCATCGACATCTCCACGGTGACGCGCAAGTCGCTGCGCCGCTCGATCGCGACCGTCTTCCAGGATGCGGGCCTGCTCAACCGCTCGATCTCCGACAATATCCGTCTCGGCCGCGAGGGCGCGACGCACGAGGAGATCGTCGCGGCGGCGGAGGCGGCGGCGGCGAACGACTTCATCGCCTCGCGCCAGAGCGGCTACGACACGCATGTCGGCGAGCGCGGCAACCGGCTTTCCGGCGGCGAGCGCCAGCGCATCGCCATTGCCCGCGCCATCCTCAAGAACGCGCCCATCCTCGTGCTCGACGAGGCGACCAGCGCGCTGGACGTGGAGACGGAGGCGCGCGTCAAGGCGGCGATCGATTCGCTTCGCCGCAACCGCACGACCTTCATCATCGCCCACCGCCTGTCGACGGTGCGCGAGGCCGACCTCGTCGTCTTCATGGATCACGGCCAGGTCGCCGAGCTGGGCACGTTCAACGACCTCAGCCAGAGCAACGGCCGCTTCGCCGCGCTCCTGAGGGCGAGCGGCATCCTGACGGATGACGACGTGCGCAAGAGCCACACGGCTGCCTGAGCGACGTCACCGATTGCGCGGATCGCCGCCTTTGACCGGCAGGGCCTGCAGGCCCTGCCGTTTTGCATTCGCAATGACGGTCGCCTGCCAGTCGAGATAGCGCGCATAGGCAAAGTGCAGCGCGATGCCGAGGATCACGTAGAGCGTGCCGAGCACCGGGTTCTTCCCGGTGACGAACATCAGCACCTGCCCGGCCATGGCGAGGATCGTGCCGAAGATGAAGACGGCCAGCGAATGCCGGCCGACGGCCACCAGCGGATGCGACAGGGGCAGCGCCGCCCAGTTCGACAGGGCCGGGATCGTCGCCACCAGATAGGCGCCTGCCAGCACATGCAGGAGCCGGGTGGCCGACAGAAACGTCTTGTCGAAGCCGGTCAGGACGGCGGGCAATCCGTAGGACAAGTCGATGCTCCACCAGGAGAACACCACCCAGAACATCGAGACGACGAGATAGGCCGCCGAAAGCGCAAGCAGAACAGGGCTGCGCGGAAAACCCTTCGTCCTTGCCCGCAGCACGCCGACGAAGCCGGTGACGAACAGGAACTGCCATGAGAGCGGGTTGAGGAACCAGTAGCCGTCGTCGAGGAAATTCGACGGCGCGATCCGCCAGATGCCGGCACAGAGCCAGATCGTGCCGGAGACGGCAAGGAGCAGGCGGGCGCTGCGCCGGTAGAGCCAGAGGAAGCCCGGAAGCATCAGGAAGAGCGCGGCATACATGGACAGGATGTTGTTGTAGCCGAACTGGTGGCCGAGCAGCACCATGCTGACGACGCCCTCGTCGGTGCGGTCGACGACCGCGCGCAGGTTGATTTCCGACAGCAGGTCCGGCCGGACGAACCACAGCGCCCCGCCCGCGAAGATGGCGAAGGTGATGATGCTCGTCATGATATGGGCGACATAGAGCGTCAGCGCCCGGCGCAGGATGCGCAGCGTCACGGCCAGCCGCTCGCCGACGGCGAAACGGGATCCGTAGGCGAGCCCGACGGACATGCCGGAGATCAGCACGAAGGCCTCGGCCGAATCGGAAAAGCCGAAATTCTTGTGCGTCAGGTGCTCCAGGTACTGGCCCGGGACGTGGTTGACGAAGATCGTCAAGAGCGCGAGGGCGCGGAAGACGTCGAGGCGCGTGTCGCGTCCGCGCGGCACGGCGCCTGCCGGTCTGGTCTTGTCTGTCATGATACGCTCTGATTCACATAGGTGGATCAGAGCAAATAGCCCTCGTTTGAAGATTTGATGACGATGCCGTTCACGGTCGCCTGCCATCCGCCGTCATCCGCGCGGTCGACGCGGATGGAAAGCTTCTTCCCGTCGAGCACGAGCGTCGCGGTGTAGCCGCTCCACGCGGCCGGCAGGGCCGGCTCGACGAAGAGACGGCCGTTCTCCTTGCGGATGCCGAGGATGCCCTCGACGGCCGCGCGGTAGAGCCAGCCGGCCGAGCCCGTATACCAGCTCCAGCCGCCCTGCCCGGTGCGCTCGCCCACCCCGTAGACGTCGGCCGCCACGACATAGGGCTCGACGCGGTAGCGCTCTGCGCCGTCCCGATCGAGCGCGTGCCGGATCGGATTGAGGAGGTCGAAGCAGGCATAGGCGTCGTCGCCCCTGCCCTGGCGCGCGAGCGCCAGCACGACCCAGGTCGCCGCATGGGTATACTGGCCGCCGTTCTCGCGCACGCCGGGCGGATAGGCCTTGATGTAGCCGGGATCCTGCGGGGTCTCGGCGAGCGGCGGGGTGAACAGGCGGATGATGCCGTTTTCCCGGTCGACGAGTTCGGCAAGGACGGCATCCATCGCCCGGCGCGACCGCGCCTCATCCCCCTCGCCGGACAGCACGCTCCAGCTCTGTGCGATGGAATCGATGCGGCATTCCGCGCTTTCCGAGGAGCCGAGCGGCGTGCCGTCGTCGTAGTAGCCGCGGCGATAATAGCCGCCGTCCCAGCCGGCGGTTTCCAGCGCTTGCCCGAGGCGGCCGAGATGGCCTTCCCAGGCATCGGCGCGGCCGTGGTCGCCGCGCGCGCGGGCGATCGGTACGAAGCCCCGCAACGTGCCGGCAAGGAGCCAGCCGAGCCAGACGCTGGTGCCGCGGCCGGCCTCGCCGACGCGGTTCATGCCGTCGTTCCAGTCACCGCCCAGGATGAGCGGCAGGCCGTTCCCGCCGGTGCGCCGGAGCGCAAGGTCGAGTGCGCGGGCGCAATGATCGTAGAGCGGCGCCTCCTCGGGCGAGCGGCCCGGCCTGAAGAAGGAATCGTGCTGCCCTTCGGCGAGCGGCAGGCCCTCGATGAAGGCGAACGTCTCGTCGAGCACGCCATGGTCGCCGGTGGCCCGGCAATAGTATTCCACCGCATGGGCGAGCCAGACGACGTCGTCCGAGATCGTCGTGCGCACGCCGGCACCGGTATCCGGCAGCCACCAGTGCTGCACGTCGCCCTCGACGAACTGGCGCCGGGCCGCATTGAGGATCTGCCCGCGGGCAAGCTCCGGGCGATGCAGCACGAAGGCGAGCGTATCCTGCAACTGGTCGCGGAAACCATAGGCCCCGCTCGCCTGGTAGAAGGCCGAGCGCGCCATGATGCGGCAGCCGAGCGCCTGGTAGGGCAGCCAGTCGTTGACCATCCGGTCGAGCGCCGCATCCGGCGTCTTGACCTGCAGCGTGCCGGTAAAGCCCTCCCAGAAGGTGCGCACCGATGCCATGACGGTATCGAAATCCGCCGCGCGGCTCTTGTCGGCGAGCGCCCGGGCGCTGTCGGCATCGGCCGTGTCGCCGAGCACGAAGACGAGCGCGCGCTTTTCACCGGGCTTCAGCGTGATGTCGACGGCAAGCGCCGCGCAGGGGTCGCCGATGCCGTCGGTATTGCCGGAAAGCGCCTGCCCCGTCGCAAGCGCTGCCGGCAGCCCGACGTCGCCGGTGCGGCCGATGAAGTCGCGCCGGCGCGCGGTGAAGCCCGCAAGCGGCGCATCGACGGCGAAGAAGCTGGTCCGGCCGGCGAAATCGAGGCTGTAGGGATTGGTGGCGAGCAGCGCGCCACTCTCCTCGTCGTGGCTGGTCAGCACGAAGGGCGCGGTCCGGGCGGGATTGTTGCCCAGCACCCATTCGACATAGCCGTAGACCGAGAGGCTGCGCGCCGTGTCGCCGGTATTCTTCACGACGAGGCGCGAATACTTGACCGGATCCTCGGGATCGACCGTCTGCACGAGGTCGAGCTCGATGCCGTCCTCCCAGCTTCTGAAGGCGGTGTAGCCGAGGCCGTGCCAGGTCTCGAACTTGACCGAGGACTTGCGCGAAAGAGCGGCAAAGGGCGTCATCACCGTGCCGCGGTCGCGGTCCCGCACGTAGAAGGCTTCGCCGGGGCGGTTGACGACGGGATCGTTGGTCCAGGGCGTCAACTGGAAGTCGCGCGAATTGCGGCTCCAGGTGAAGCCGGCGCCCTCCGCCGAGACATGGAAGCCGAACTCGCGGTTGGCGATCACGTTGATCCACGGCTGGGGCGTGGCCTCGCCGCCGCGCAGCCGCACGGCATATTCGCGGCGGTCCTCGTTGAAGCCGCCGAAGCCGTTCCAGAAGGACAGGCCATCGCCGTCGATCGCGACAGGCGCACCGTCCGGCGCGGCAAGCTTCGGCAGCGGCGTTTCCGCCTTCCCCTCCTCCTCGCCGCGCGGCGTTGCGAAGAGCGAGACGGTGCGGGCGATCTGGTCGGCAAGCGAGCCGTTGCGCGCGTGGAAGACGGCGCGGGCGGTCGCCAGCAACGCCTGCCAGGTGGAAACCTCCATCAGGTCGCGGCGCACCGTGAAGACATGCTGGCGCACGCCGTCGGACTGGCCGCGCATGCGCAGGTTCTCGCACATCTGGTCGAGCGTGTGCTGCATGTCCTGCGCATAGGAGGCGGCGCGCTCGTTGAGGATCACGAGGTCTGCCGTCACGCCGCGGTGGCGCAGATATTCCTGCGCGCGCAGCGCCTCGCGGGCGACGTCGAGGTCGATCTCGTCGTTGATGCGCACGACGAAGATCGGGAAGTCGCCGGAAATGGCCAGCGGCCAGAGCGAGGACTGCGGGGCGAGCCCGGCCTGGATCGTGCCGGCATCGGCACGCAGGTGCATGTCGGGATAGGTAAGGTAGCGGCCGAGCGTCTGGAAGCTCGCCGCCTCCTGTGAGGTCACGCCGACATGGCGCATATGCACCTGCGAGCGCGTCCAGGCATGGATCATCTCGTGGTTGAAGCTGTCCGGGTGGCGGTAGCGGTCGATGGCCGCGTCAACCTCGGCCCGGCTCGGCGCCGCGATGGTCCAGAAGATCACCTTGACCTTCTTGCCGGCCGGAACGCGCACGACGCGGCGCAGCGCGATGACCGGGTCGAGCGTGAAGCCGTCCGTGCCGGAGAGCTGCGCGCCGGGATCGAAGGCGGCGGCCGTCGCCAGCGAGCGGCCGCGGCCGATGAAGCGGCGGCGGTCCGTCTCGATCTCGGTGCGGCGCGAGGGACCGGCATTGTCGACGATGAGATGGGCGATCGCCATGTCCGGTTCGTTCGGGTGGCGCTTGCGCCGCTCCGCGCGCACGACGTCGCCGCGCTTGCCGATCTCGGTGTGGATGAACATCTTGGAGAAGAGCGGGTGGGCGCTGTCGGCATCGTCGGTCGATATGACCGGCTCCATGTAGGAGGTCACCTCGATGAAGCGGTCCTCGGTGCCGGTGTTGAGCAGCGTCAGGCGGCGGCCTTCTGCATCGTGCTCGGTGGCGACGATGCACTCGACCTCGCTCGTCAGCGTGCCGACGGTCTTGAGGAATTCCGCCTTGTCGTCGCCGAACTGCGTCTTCGTCTCCTCGCCCTCGATGCGCTTCGGCTCGGCGGTGGCGGACCACCATTCGTTCGTCGCCGTGTCGCGCAGGAAGAGGAAGGAGCCCCAGCGGTCTTCCGTCGGATCGGGCTTCCAGCGGGTGACGGCCTGGCCGTTCCAGCGCGAATAGCCCGCGCCCGTCGCCGTCAGCATCACGGAATAGTGCCCGTTCGACAGGAACACGGCCTCGCGCTCGCGCGCGATCGGATCCTTGAAGATGCGGATTTCCGGGCGCAGCAGGTCGGCCTGCGTGCTGCCGACGGTCTCCGGCTCGCGCTTGGCGTTGATGACCGGAATGTCGCGCGGCGCCTTTTCCTGCAGCAGCAGCTCGGCCGCCTCGATGACGGGATCGGAATGGAAGCGCTCGCGCAGCGCGCCGTTGAAGACGACATTGGCGACGGCGGCGATCGACATGCCGTGGTGGTGCGCCATGTAGTTGCGCACGACGGCGCAGGTCTTGCCCTCCGGCACGCGGGTCGGCGTGAAGTCGACGGCGTCGTGGAAGCCGTAGACGCCGAGCGCGCCGAGCTTGCGCAGCCGCTCGAGGTTCTCCAGCGCCGCCTTCGGGGCATATTGCGTGGCGAGCAGCGAGGCATAGGGCGCGATGACGGCGTTCTGGCCGAGGCCGCGCTTGAGGCCGAGCGTCGGCACGCCGAAATTGGTGTACTGGTAGGTCAGCTCGTGGTCGCGGGCGTTGAAGGCCGCCTCCGAGATGCCCCAGGGCGTGCCGAGGCGTCGGCCGTGGTTCATCTGCTCGACAACCACCAGGTTGTTGGTCTGGTTGAGGATGCCGCCCTGGCGCTCCTGCATGACGAGCGGGGGCATCAGGTATTCGAACATCGAGCCCGACCAGGAGATGAGCGCCCCGCGCGAGCCGACCGGGACGACCGGCCGGCCGAGCTTGTACCAGTGCTCGGTGGGCAAATCCCCCTTGGCGATGGCAAAAAGGCTGGTAAGGCGGGCTTCGGAGGCGAGCAGGTCGTAGCAGGCTTCGTCCAGCTCGTTCGTCTCGACGCGGTAGCCGATGGACAGGAGGCGCCTCTCCGGGCGGAACAGGAAGCCGAAATCCATCGAGAAGGCGATGTCGCGCGCCCGGTCGCGCAGCACGACGAGCCGGTCGCGCAGCGCCTCGATGCTGCCGAGGTCGAAGACGCTGTCGGCGATATGCGCCTCGCAGGTCGAGACCAGCGCGCCCGCCCAGTGCACGACCTCCCCGCTCTGCGCCGACTTGATCTCGTGGTCGAGGTTGACGATGAGCTTGTTGACGTCGCGCGCCAGCACCGCAAGGTTGATGACGCGGATGGAGGCGAATTCGTGCTCGCGCTTGACGGCGGCGAGCGCGTTGTGGAAGCCGTCGATGCGCTCCTTGATGAGGCGGCGCAGCGGACGCACGGTCTTGCGGTCGTCCGGAAGCTGCTTCAGCGTCTCCGAGAGGATCGAGGCGACGTCGCCGATGCCGTCGAGGCTGCCGTGGAGATGCGCCGAGGGCGCTTCGGCCCATTCGCGGCACATGGAGGAGACGGCGATGAGGTGGCCGGCGAGGTTGCCGCTGTCGACCGCCGAGACATAGCGCGGGCCGAGCGTTTCCAGCGTGTTGGTGCGATACCAGTTGAAGAGGTGGCCGCGGTATTTCGGCATGCCGTCGACGGTTGAGATGGTCTGCTCGAGGCGGCGGACCGTTTCCTCGAAGCTGACCCAGCCGAAATCGCGCGCCGAGATGACCGAGAGCAGGTAGACGCCGATATTGGTGGGCGAAGTCCGCTCTGCGAGCACCGGCTGCGGGGTTTCCTGGAAATTGTCCGGCGGCAGGAAATGCTGCTCGGCGGTGACGAACTCCTCGAAGTAGCGCCATGTGCGCCGGGCGAACTTGCGCAGCTCGGCCGAGACGTGGTCGGAGACGACGAGCTGGTCCTCGGTCTCGGCCGTCTGGCTGACATACCAGGCGATGACGGGCGAAAGCATCCAGACGAGGGCGAAGGGAACGCCGATGAAGGGCAGGCCCGTCTTCGAGACCATGGCGAGCGCCACGGAGAGAACGGCCAGCGCCGGGGCCTGCCACATCGACTTGTAATGGGCGAGGATGCCGCCGCGCGCCGCGCTGTCGGCCTGCGCGGCCGTGCGCCATTCCAGCATCAGCCGGCGGCTGACGAAGGTGCGGTAGAGCGAGCGCACGATCGCATCGGCCATCAGCGCCGCCGAATGGGCGATGAAGGCGATGCGCAGGGCCACCTGCGCATTGGCCGCGCGGATGTCGGAGAACACGCGGTGGACATGGGCGCGCGCCACGATGTCGTTGCGGCGCGGCATGATGCCGGAGATCAGCGACAGCGTCGGGGCGACGAAGAGCAGGAAGATCAGCACGAGCTGCCAGACGAGCGCCTGGCGCGGCTCCATGTAGTACCAGCCCATGACGGAGGCGACGAGCCAGCCGATCGGGATGAGGCTGCGGCGCAGGTTGTCGTACATCTTCCAGCGGCCGAGCATGGAAATGCCGCTCGACGGGCTGAAGAGATAGGGCAGGAGCTGCCAGTCGCCGCGTGCCCAGCGATGCTGGCGCGACGTCTCGACGCCGTAGCGGGTCGGGAAGTCCTCGACGAGTTCGAGGTCCGTCACCAGCGCGCAGCGGGCGAGCGAGCCTTCGAGCAGGTCGTGGCTGAGCACCGCGTTCTCGCCGATCCGCCCCTTCACCGCCGCCTCGAAGGCGTCGACATGGTAGAGGCCCTTGCCGGTGAAGGTGCCCTCGCCCACGAGGTCCTGGTAGACGTCGGAAACCGTGAAGACATAGGGATCGATGCCGCGGTCGGCGGAGAAGATGCGCTGGAAGGTTGACGCCTCCTTGCCCGTCGTCAGCGACGGCGTGACGCGCGGCTGGAGGATGGCGTAGCCGGCGACGACCTCGCCCGTCGCCTCGTCGATGACGGGGCGGTTGATCGGGTGGTGCATCTTGCCGACGAGCTTGGTCACCGCGTCGCGCATCAGGCGCGTGTCGGAATCGAGCGTCATGACGTATTTGACGCCCGCCGGCACGACATTGGCGCCCGGCAGGAAGGTCGTGTCGCCGTCGCCGCGCAGGAGCAGGTTCAGCTCGTGCAGCTTGCCGCGCTTGCGCTCCCAGCCCATCCACACGCCTTCCGACGGATTGTAGAGGCGGCGGCGGTGCAGGAGGTAGAAGCGCGTGCGCCCGTCATAGGCATAGCGTGCGGAAAGCGCGGCGATCTCGCGCTTGGCATAGTCGAGGACCTCGAGGTCGGCGGGCGTCTCCTCGGACGGGCTGTCGGCCCAGTCGCTGATGAGGGCGAAATAGATCTCGCCGCGCGGATTGGCGAGGTAATGGACCTCGAGGTTGCGCACGAGCTCGTCGACATGGTCGCGCTTGGAAATGAGACAGGGCACCACGAGAAGCGTGCGCGCATCCTCGGGAATGCCGTCCTTGAATTCGTAGCCGACGAGCCGGGACGGCGTGACGAAGAACGTCACCAGCGTGTTGAAGAGGCCCGTCGCGCCTTCCGAGGCCGGCAGCGCGAAGAGGACGAGCATGATCAGCCATGCGCCGTTCGGAATGTCGAGCTGGTCGAGGAAATAATAGACGGCGACCATCGCAAGCAGCGTCAGGGCGATGTTCGGGCCGGCAATGGCGAACCAGTCGAGCTTGCGGGTGAGGCGCACGATGCGCTGGACGAGCGAGGGGCGGTAGCCGATGCGCCTTTCGAGGAGCTTGCGCTTCTTGCCGACGAGGAAGGCGCCGACATTGGCCTCGTAGTCCGGGTCATCGGCATGGGCGGCGGCGTCTTCCGCCGTCATGGCAAGCGCCGTCTCGGTGACCTCGAGCTCGGTCTTGCCGGACCGGCGTGCGAAGCGCTCGATCGTGTTGCGGTACTTGTTGCGCGAGCCGAAATCGAGGTCGCTGTAGTCCGAACGCTGGCGCAGCGCCTCGTCGAGGCGGCTGACGCTCTCGAACCAGACCGGCCATTCCGTGTCGTCCACCGTGCGCAGGCTCTTGATGAGCGAGCTCATCGTGACATTGCCCGAGGAAAGGCGGTTGTTCTCCGCCACGATCAGCTCTTCCAGGTCGCTGCCGCGGCTCTCGATCTTGCGCTCCAGCCACTGCAGCACCGCGCCTGAGGCCTGCAGGCCGTCGCGCAGGCGGTAGAGGAGCTGGATGACGAAGGTGTTGTCCTCGACGAAGCTCTCCATCGAGCGCAGATACGCGATGCCCTTCTCCGGATCGTTGAGGCGGATCAGCTCGTCGGCCACCTCGTTCGCCTTGAAGCGCATCTTGCGCGAGCGCTCGACGCGGCTGGAAATGCGCCGGAGGTTTTCCAGCAGCACGAAGCGGACGAAGGAGGGCAGCGCCCACAATTCGCCGATCTTCAGCGCGTCGACCTTCTGGAAGCCCTGGACGAAGGCCGTCAGGCTCTCCTCGGAGATGCTGCTGTGCGTATGGGCGACATAGAGCCAGGCGAGCGCCAGGGTGCGCGGGATCGCCTGTCCGTCGACCTCCATGGTCGGAAGCTGGCGCAGGAAGCGACGGGGGAAGTCGCGCCGGACCTCCTGGATCGCCTCCTCGATGACGTAATAGTTGTCGAGCAGCCATTCGGCGGCGGGGGTGATCTGCGCGCCGGCCTCCACGTCCTTTGCGGTGGCCTGGTAGACGCGGAAGATCTCCTTCTCGTTCTCCTTGTGCCGGGGGCGGAACTCGAAGGGCTGGTAGCCCGGCAGGGACACGGTCCTGTCGTGCGCGAGCGCCTCGCCGCATGCGGCGAGCTCCTCCAGCGTCAGATAGGTGGCGCGGATCGAATCGTTGTAGTCGATCTGCTTTGCGTCGGCATCGCGCGGGGCTTGCGGCGTATTTTGAAGGGGCATGTTTCTGATTCTGGATCCGGCCATGTTGAGCCATCCGGCGGCGGCCTTGGCGCCGGAGGGTTTTTCGCGGACAGGCTTCGTCTCGGCGCCGCGGTCAGCCATGACACCGGACCGCGCCCTCATGGCGCTTCACGGATCGATATGGCTCAAGCGACACGCTGATGGGCATCCTGGCCGCGTGGTGCATGAAAACGGCATTTTTTAGCCGTAAGGACAGAGACTTGCAACATGTCAACAGGACCGGACGGCGCAGCATGAAGCCCTCATCTGCGGTTTTGGTGATTCGCCCCTCCCCGACGGGGCGAGCCTGAACAGGATGCAGGCGGAAGCGGAAATGCGCGGGGACAACAAAAGTTCCCGGTCTCTGTCGATAAGGCACGCCATTGACTTGGCCGGCCCGTGGCGCCAGTCTGCCGGCGTCAGGGTCTTCCGAGTCGAAAACGGCCGGAGGCTAAGAGGGAAGCCGGTGCGATGCTCCGAAAGGAGCGCCAAGGCCGGCGCTGCCCCCGCAACTGTGAACGGCGAGCTGCTGTCGATCGATGCCACTGGCGCGAAAGCGCCGGGAAGGCGCGGCAGAAGCGACGACCCGCAAGCCAGGAGACCTGCCCCGACAGTTCGTAACGTCCATGGGCGGGGTGTCCCAAGGGTGCGCTTGCTCGCCGTCGGCGAATTCCAGCAGCGTGCGTCCGGCCATCCCCCAATTCCGATTGGGGAAGAAATGTCTCTATTCATCGAAAACCAGCCTTCCGGCAACGGGAAGCCGGAATCCGTCTTCATCTCCTGGCTGCTCTGGCAGCCGCGCGGCGCGGACCTCGCGGTCGAGGCGCTGAAGGAGGTGCAGAAGCTTTCCCGCTATGAAAACCCCGATCCGGACATCGCACGGCTCAAGGCCCTGTTCGCCTCACTCGCCGGTGCGGACGGGCCGCTGCACTAGGTCAATCGCATAAAGACATATTGACATAAAGATACGTTTATGTGACTTCCGGCGTGATATGTTGCGCACCGGAGGGCTTCGCCATGGCCAATTCTCACCTGGATACCCTGTTCGGCCCCGAACTGCCGAAACGGGACGGAAGCGAGATCCGCGCCGCCCTCGAAGCCGCCGCCCGCCAGCGCATCCTCGTGCTCGACGGCGCGATGGGCACGGAAATCCAGACGCTGAAGCTGGTGGAGGAGGATTTCCGGGGAACACGCTTCGGCGACTGCGCCTGCCACCAGCAGGGCAACAACGACCTCCTGACGCTGACCCAGCCCGGCGCGATCGAGGACATCCACTACCGCTATGCGCTCGCCGGCGCCGACATCCTCGAGACCAACACATTCTCCTCCACATCGATCGCCCAGGCCGACTACGGCATGGAGGACATGGTCTACGAACTCAACCGCGACGGCGCGCGCCTTGCCCGCCGCGCCGGCCTGAGGGCGCAGGAGAAGGACGGCAGGCGCCGCTTCGTCGCCGGCGCGCTCGGCCCGACCAACCGCACCGCCTCCATCTCGCCCGACGTCAACAATCCCGGCTACCGCGCCGTAACCTTCGACGACCTGAGGCTCGCCTATGCCGATCAGGTGCGCGGCCTCGTCGACGGCGGCGCCGACATCATCCTCATCGAGACGATCTTCGACACGCTGAACGCCAAGGCCGCGATCTTCGCCACGCGCGAAGTGTTCGAGGAAAAGGGCATCGAGCTGCCGATCATGATCTCGGGCACGATCACCGACCTGTCCGGCCGCACGCTCTCCGGCCAGACGCCCGAGGCCTTCTGGAACTCGGTGCGCCATGCCGCCCCCTTCTCCATCGGCCTCAACTGCGCGCTCGGCGCCAATGCGATGCGCGCCCATCTCGCCGAAATCGCCTCCGTCGCGCAGACCTTCGTCTGCGCCTACCCGAATGCCGGCCTGCCGAACGCCTTCGGCCAGTACGACGAGAGCCCCGAGGAGATGGCCGCGCAGATCGAGGGCTTCATGCGCGACGGCCTCGTCAACGTGGTCGGCGGCTGCTGCGGCTCGACGCCGGACCACATCCGCGCCATCGCCGGGGCCGCAGCCCGCCACAGGCCGCGCGAAATCCCCGACATTCCCCGCCACATGCGCCTTTCCGGCCTCGAACCCTTCACGCTGACCGACGCCATCCCCTTCGTGAACGTCGGCGAGCGTACCAACGTCACCGGTTCGGCGAAATTCCGCAAGCTGATCACGGCCGGCGACTACGCGGCCGCGCTCGACGTCGCGCGCGACCAGGTGGCGAACGGCGCGCAGATCATCGACATCAACATGGACGAGGGCCTCATCGATTCCGCCAAGGCGATGACGGAATATCTCAACCTCATCGCCGCCGAGCCGGACATTGCCCGCGTCCCCGTCATGATCGACAGTTCGAAATGGGAGGTGATCGAGGCGGGCCTGAAATGCGTGCAGGGCAAGCCGCTGGTCAACTCGATCTCGCTGAAGGAGGGCGAGGAGGCCTTCCTGCACCATGCAAAACTCGTGCGCGCCTATGGCGCCGCCGTCGTCGTCATGGCCTTCGACGAGAAAGGCCAGGCCGACACGAAGGTGCGCAAGGTGGAGATCTGTACCCGCGCCTACAAGCTCCTGACCGAGGTCGCCGGCCTCGCCCCCGAGGACATCGTCTTCGACCCCAATATCTTCGCCGTCGCCACCGGCATCGAGGAGCATGACAATTACGGCGTCGACTTCATCGAGGCGACCGCCGAGATCACCGCGAGCCTGCCCCACGTCCACATCTCCGGCGGCGTCTCCAACCTCTCCTTCTCCTTCCGCGGCAACGAGCCGGTGCGCGAGGCAATGCACGCCGTGTTCCTCTACCACGCCATCCAGGCGGGCATGGACATGGGCATCGTGAACGCCGGCCAGCTCGCCGTCTACGATACGATCGAGCCCGAGCTGCGCGAGGCCTGCGAGGACGTGGTGCTGAACCGCGCGCCGAAAGCCGGCGGCACCGCCACCGAGCGCATGCTTGACATCGCCGAGCGCTTCAAGGGCGCGGCCGGCAAGGAAGCGAAGGAACGGGACCTTGCCTGGCGCGACTGGCCGGTGGAAAAGCGGCTGGAACACGCGCTCGTCAATGGCATCACCGAATTCGTGGAAGAAGACACGGAGGAGGCGCGGCAGAATGCCGAGCGCCCGCTGCACGTCATCGAAGGCGCGCTGATGGCCGGCATGAATGTCGTCGGCGACCTCTTCGGCGCGGGCAAGATGTTCCTCCCGCAGGTCGTGAAATCGGCCCGCGTGATGAAGCAGGCCGTCGCGGTGCTGCTGCCCTACATGGAGGCGGAAAAGCGCGCCAACGGCGGCAGCGGGGAACGCGAGAGCGCCGGCAAGATCCTGATGGCGACCGTTAAGGGCGACGTGCACGACATCGGCAAGAACATCGTCGGCGTCGTGCTCGCCTGCAACAATTACGAGATCATCGACCTCGGCGTGATGGTGCCGGCGACGAAGATCCTCGAGACGGCAAAGGCGGAGAAGGTCGACATCATCGGCCTTTCCGGCCTCATCACCCCCTCGCTCGACGAGATGGTGCATGTCGCCGCCGAGATGGAGCGCGAGGGTTTCGACATCCCCCTCCTCATCGGCGGGGCGACGACGAGCCGCGTGCACACGGCGGTGAAGATCCACCCGCGCTACGAGCGCGGCCAGACCGTCTACGTCACGGATGCGAGCCGCGCCGTCGGCGTCGTCGGCAGCCTGCTGTCGGCGGAGATGAAGCCCGGCTATGTCGAGACGCTGAAGGCGGAATACCGCAAGGTGGCCGATGCCCATGCGCGCAGCGAAGCGGAAAAGCAGCGCCTTCCCCTCGCCCGGGCCCGGGAAAATGCCTTCAGGGCCGACTGGTCGGCCTATGAACCGAAGACGCCGTCCTTCCTCGGCACCCGCGTCTTCCAGGATTGGGACCTTGCCGAGCTTGCCCGCTACATCGACTGGACGCCCTTCTTCCAGACCTGGGAACTGAAGGGCGTCTATCCGAAGATCCTCGACGACGAGAAGCAGGGCGTCGCCGCCCGCCAGCTCTTCGCCGACGCGCAGGCGATGCTGGAGAAGATCATCGCGGAAAAGTGGTTCACGCCGAAGGCCGTCGTCGGCTTCTGGCCGGCCGGCACCGTCGGCGACGACATCCGCCTCTTCACCGACGACGCGCGGGGCAAGGAGCTCGCCACCTTCTTCACGCTCCGCCAGCAGCTCTCCAAGCGCGACGGCCGGCCGAACGTGGCGCTCTCCGACTTCGTCGCGACCGTCGACAGCGGCCGGAAGGATTATCTCGGCGGCTTCGTCGTGACGGCCGGCATCGGCGAGATCGCTATCGCCGAGCGCTTCGAGCGGGCGAACGACGACTACAACTCGATCCTCGTCAAGGCGCTGGCCGACCGCTTCGCCGAAGCCTTCGCCGAGCGCATGCACGAAGTTGTCCGCAAGGAATTGTGGGGCTATGCGGCCGACGAGACCTTCTCGCCCGGCGAGCTGATCGGCGAGCCCTATGCCGGCATCCGCCCCGCGCCGGGCTATCCCGCCCAGCCGGACCACACGGAGAAGACGACGCTCTTCCGCCTGCTCGACGCGGAAAGGGAGATCGGCGTGACCCTGACGGAAAGCTATGCCATGTGGCCCGGCTCCTCCGTCTCCGGTCTCTACATCGCCTCGCCCGAAAGCTACTATTTCGGCGTCGCCAAGGTGGAGCGCGACCAGGTGGAGGACTATGCGCGCCGCAAGGACATGGCGGTCCCGGAGGTGGAGCGCTGGCTCGGCCCCGTGCTCAACTACGTGCCGACCACCGTGCGAGAAAATGCGGCCTGAGGCCTCAGGCCGTCGCGAGGTTGAGCAGCAGCACCATGGCGTAGCTGGCGGCGACCAGCAGGCCGAGCGAGAGCACGACCGCCACTGTCACCCGCGGCCCGGCGCGCAGGACGCGCCTGACGTCGATGCCGAGGCCGAGCGCGGCCATGGAGAGGATGGTCAGCACGGTGGCGGCCTTGCCCATCGTCTCCGCCAGTCCCGCCTCGATGAGGCCGAAGCTGCGCGCGAAAAGCATGGCGAGGAAGCCGAGGATGAACCACGGCACCATCAGGTGCAGCGCCGGCCGGCGGCCGCCCGCCGTGCCGGAGACGAGCGACAGCACGAAGACGACCGGCCCGAGCATCAGCACGCGCACCAGCTTGACGAAGGTGCCGATCTGGATGCTGAGGGCGGAGACCGGGGCGGTGGCGGCCAAGACCTGCGGCACCGCATAGACCGTCATGCCCGCCATCACGCCATAGCCCGTCGCCGACAGGCCGAGCAGCGGCACGAGCGCCGGCAGGAGCACCACCGTCACCATGCCGAGGACGGCGGTGAAGGCGATGGACGAGGCGACATCCTCCGCATCCGCGCGGATCACCGGCGCCGTGGCGGCGATCGCGGAATTGCCGCAGATGGAATTGCCGCAGGCAACCAGCAGCGCGACGCGGCGCGAAAGCCCGAGCCCCCGGCCGATCCCGTAGCTGGCGATCAGGACCGCGGCCACCACCACCGCGATGGCCCCGACCAGCGGCAGGCCCATGCCCCTGATCGCCGCCGCGCTGACGCTCGCGCCGAGCAGCACGATGGCGATCTCCAGGAAGTACTTCGCCGAGAAGGCGATGCCCGGATCGAAGCCCTCCGAGCGGCGAAGGAAGAGGCGGACGACGGCGCCGACGAGGATCGCCAGCACCAGCGCCTCGATCCACGCACCGCCCGTCAGCCGCACTTCCAGCCACTCCGCGACGACGGCGAGGCCGGAGACCAGCACCGAGAGGACGACGCCCGGCACCAGTGTGCGAATTCCACGGATCGGATGTTTCCTGGTTATTTTTTCCATGCGAAGATCAATGCGCTTGAAAAAATATTCGATCCATCGGCAAATATCTGACATTTCATTCGATTGGATCGAACAATGATGACGCTGGAGCAGCTCCGCATCTTCGTCGCCGTGGCGGAGCGCGAGCACCTCACCCGCGCCGCCGAGGCGCTGCACCTCACGCCGTCGGCCACAAGTTCGGCGATCCGCGTGCTGGAGGAGCGCTACGGCATCGCCCTCTTCCACCGCACGGGCCGGCGGATCGAGCTGACGGAGGCGGGCCTTGCCTTCCTGCCGGAGGCCAAGGCGACGCTGGCGCGCGCGACGAGCGCGGACCTTTTCCTCACCGAGATCGGCGGCCTCAGGCGCGGCATGCTCGCCATCGCCGCGAGCCAGACGGTCGGCGGCTACTGGCTGCCGCCGTTCCTGATGCGCTTCCATGAAGCCTACCCGGCCATCGGAATCCGCATGACGGGCGGCAATACCGAGCAGGCGGCCGAGGCCGTTCTGGAGGGACGGGCGGAGCTGGGGATCGTCGAGGGTGACGTGGACCACCCGGCCCTGTCGCAGCGCATCGTCGCCCGCGACCGGGTACTCGTCGTCGCGCCGGCGGGCCACCCGCTCGCCGGCCGGCCGGTCACGCCGCAGGAGCTGACGGGCGCCCGCTGGGTGCTGCGCGAACCCGGCTCCGGCACGCGCAGCGCGCTGACCTCGGTGCTGGACGAAACGGCACTGGAGATCGCCCTGTCGCTGCCTTCCAACGAGGCGGTGCGCAGCGCCGTGCTGGCGGGCGACGCGCTGACGGCCGTTTCGGAATATGTGGTGCGGGACGATCTGGCGGCGGGCCGCCTCGTGCCCGTCGCCTTCGAGCTGCCCGAGCGCGCCTTCCGCCTGCTGCGGCACAAGGAGCGCTATCGCTCCAGAGCCGCGCTCGCCTTCGAGGCATTGCTTGGGGACCGATCGGCAAGGCCGGATGCCGGCCGGCCCTAGTCGCCGCGGCCGCGGAAGCGGCGCTGGTAGGCGGGATCGTAAAGCGAGCTCTCGCGAAAATCCGCCGCGGAAAGCGTGCGGCCGACGAAGATCAGCGCGGTTCGCTCGATGGGCTCTTGCGCGACCCTGGCGGCGATGTCGGCGAGCGTGCCGCGCACGATCCGCTCGTCCGGCCAGGAGGCCTTGACCACGATGGCGACCGGGCAGTCGGCTCCATAGAGCGGCGTCAGGTCCTCGACCACCTTGTCGAGCGCATGGATGGCGAGATGGATGGCGAGCGTCGCCCCCGTCGCGCCGAACCCTTCCAGCGTCTCGCGGTTCGGCATGGGCGAGGCCCGGCCGGAAACGCGGGTGAGCACGAGGCTCTGCGCGACGGCCGGGATGGTCAGTTCGCGGCCGAGCGCGGCGGCGGCGGCGGCAAAGGAGGGCACGCCCGGCGTCATCGTATAGGCGATGCCGTGCGTCTCCAGCCGGCGGATCTGTTCGGCGACGGCACTCCAGACCGAGAGGTCGCCGGAATGCAGCCGCGCCACGTCCTCGCCGGCCGTGGCGGCGCGGACATACTCCGCCTCGATCTCGTCCAGCGACATCGGCGCCGTATCGACGATGCGCGCGCCGGGCGGGCAATATTGCAGCAGTTCCGGCGAGACGATGGAACCGGCATAGAGGCAGACCGGGCACCTGCCGATGAGATCGCGGCCGCGGACGGTGATGAGGTCGGCGGCACCCGGGCCGGCGCCGATGAAGTGAACGGTCATGTCATTCCTCGATATGTTTAGCCGGCTTCACCCAGCTCCATTGCGTCACCGGCATGGCCGGCCGCCAGCCGGTCATCCGCCCCACGGGCGAAGCCCGCGCGATGTCGATGCGGATGAGCGAACCGCCGAGCCGGGCGTGATGGGCGAGAAGCACCGCTTCCATTTCCGTCGTCACCGCATTGGCGACGAGCCGTCCGCCGGGCTTGAGCCCCGCAAGCGCCGCGGCCATCACGCCCGCCTCGCTGCCGCCGCCGCCGATGAAGACGGCGTCGGGGGCGGCAAGCCCGGCCAGCGCGCCAGGCGCGGTGCCCTCCACGACGGAAAGCCCCGGCACGCCGAAGCCTCGCGCATTCCGGCGAATGCGGGCGGCACGCTCCGGGTTTCCCTCGACGGCGACGGCGCGCAGCGAGGGATCGGCCAGCATCCACTCGATGCCGATGGAGCCGGAGCCCGCGCCGATGTCCCACAAAAGCTCGCCGCGCCGGGGCGCGAGCGCCGAGAGCGTCAGCGCGCGAACCTCGCGCTTGGTGATCTGGCCGTCATGCTCGAAAAGACTGTCATCGAGCCCCGGCGTATAGGCGAGGATGCGCGCCCCCCTCGCCGGCCGCGACCTCCACGGCGCAGACATTCAGCATGTCCGCATCCGCAAGCGCAAGGCGGTCGGCCCGATGGCTGCTCACCCGCTCCCGCGCGCCGCCAAGCGCCTCCAGCACGGTAAGCTGCGATGCGCCGAATCCGCTTTCGGCCAGCAAGGCCGCGAGCGCGGCCGGGCCGTCACTGTCCGAGGTGAGCGCGAGGATGCGGCTGCCGGGATGGAGATGCGGGCGGATGAGGTCGATGGGGCGGCCGTGCAGGGAGACGCAGGCCGTATCCTGCAGCGCCCAGCCCATGCGCGAGGCGGCGAGGCTGAAGGAGGAGGGCGCGGGGAAGACGCGCATTTCCACCCGCGCGATACGGCGCGAGAGCGTGACGCCGACGCCGTAGAAGAAGGGATCGCCCGAGGCGAGCACCACGACGGGACGCCCCCGCGCCGCCAGCACCGCCTCGACGGAGCGCTCGAAGGGGCTGAGCCAAGCGTGCCGTTCGCCGCGGATCGCCACATCGGCAAGCTCCAGATGCCGCGCGCCGCCGAAGATGAGTTCGGCTGCGGCGATGGCAGCCTTGGCCTCGTCGCCGAGACCGGCTAGACCGTCCTCGCCGATACCGACGATGGTGAGCCACGGGGCGGGCAAGGGAGCTGGATCAGGCGTGGACAAGGGACGCATCCTCATACTGGGCGGAACGACGGAGGCCCGCGACCTTGCGGCCCGGCTTGCCCGACGGGCCGATCTCGACGTCACGCTGTCGCTCGCCGGCCGCACGCTCGACCCCGCGCCGCAGCCCGTCCCGGTGCGCAGCGGCGGCTTCGGCGGCGTCGAAGGACTTGCCGCCTATCTCCACGAGGAGGCCGTCGATCTCCTCATCGACGCGACCCATCCCTTCGCAAGGCAGATTTCCGCCAATGCCCGCGCTGCGAGCCACGCCGCCGGCATTCCCCTGCTGCGGCTGGAACGCCTCGGCTGGGAGGAGACGCAGGGCGACCGCTGGACGCGCGTCGCCTCGATCGCCGGGGCCGTCGCGGCGCTGGGCGAAGAGCCGCGCCGCGTCTTCCTCGCCATCGGCCGGCAGGAGGCAAAGGCCTTCGACGCCGCCCCGCAGCATCACTATCTCGTGCGCAGCGTCGATCCGGTCACCCCGCCGCTGGATGCGCCCGATGTGGAATACCTGCTCGCGCGCGGCCCCTTCGCCGTCGAGGCGGAGGTGGAATTGCTGCAGGACCGCCGCATCGAGGTCATCGTCAGCAAGAATTCCGGCGGCGAGGCCACGCAGGGCAAGATCGTCGCCGCGCGCATCCTCGGCCTGCCGGTCGTTCTGGTCGAACGGGCGGCAGCGGACGATGGCCACCGCGCCGGGACGGTCGGGGAGGCGTTGCGGCTCGCCGATCATCTGCTCGGCGCCTTCAGGAAGCGGGGCGTGTAGACGAGGTCCGGCAAATCCGGGCGTGCGATGATGCGCGTTTCCGGCGAGCCGATGACGACGCAGGTCGCCATGTCGGCCCGCTCTGCCTCGGCCTTGCCGAGCGGCATCACCAGCATGCGCTCGTCCGGCCGGCCCGCGGCACGGCCGAAGATGACCGGCGTTTGCGCCGGCAGGACTTCCCTCAATATCTCGAAGGCCTTGCCGAGCTGCCACGGCCGCGCCTTGCTGGTCGGGTTGTAGAGCGCGATGACGAGGCCGGCCTCTGCGACCATGCTCAGCCGCTTCTCGATGATTTCCCAGGGCTTCAGGTTGTCCGAGAGCGAGATGGCGCAGAAATCGTGGCCGAGCGGCGCGCCGATGCGGGCGGCAACCGCCAGCATGGCGGTGACGCCGGGCACCACGACGAGATCGACGGACTTCCATTCCTCCGGTCCCGCATCGATGGCCTCGCAGACCGCCGCGGCCATGGCGAAGACGCCGGGATCGCCGCCCGAGACGACGCAGACAGTCACGCCCGCCGCGGCCCGCGCCAGCGCCGCCTCGGCGCGGTTCAGCTCCTCGCGGTTGTCCGAGGCGACCTTGACCTGGTCCGGCCGGAGATTCAGCCGGTCGATATAGGGGAAATAGCCGAAGAACTCGCTGGAGGCCTCGACCGCGCGGAGCGCCTCGGGCGTCATCTGGTCCGGATTTCCGGGGCCGGTGCCGATCACATGCAGCCGGCCGGTCATGAACGACCACTCCAGCCGGGCACGAGCACCAGCGAGAAATAGGGCGCGGTATCGTCGAGCTTTTCCGAGAGACGCATGGACTTGCCGGCCGGCGTGGTGCCGCGCTCGACATAGACCGCTTCGCCGAGCCGGCCGGCACTGGAAAGCGCCCGGCGGATCTTCGGCAGGTTGCGGCCGACCTTCATGATCACGGCCGCCTGGGTATCCACCAGCCGGCGCGACAATTGCTCCTCGCCCATCGTGCCCGGCAGTACGGAGAGCACGTCGTCGCCCTGCACGATCGGCAGGCCGGAGAGCGACCAGCAGCCGGACATGGCGGTGATGCCGGGAATGACCTCCGTCGGGAAGCGGCCGGCAAGGCGCACATGCAGGTGCATGTAGGAGCCGTAGAACATCGGGTCGCCTTCGGAAAGGATCGCGACCGTGCGGCCGGCGCCAAGATGCTCGGCGACCGCCGCGGCGGAGGCGTCATAGAAGGCCGTGATCTGGCTCTTGTAGTCGTCGTGCTCCTTCTCGATCTCGACCGTGACGGGATAGTAGAGCGGAAGCTCGACCATGCCCGGCTTGAGCAGGCCCTCGACGATGGTGCGCCCGTTGCCCGGCCGGCCGGCCTTGGCGAAGTAGGCCAGCACATCGGCCTCGCCGATGGCGCGCACGGCCTTCAGTGTCAGGAGTTCCGGGTCGCCCGGGCCGGTGCCCACGCCGTAAAGTCGTCCCGTCATGGTCATACTCCCGGCCTTGCCAGCGAATTGAGGGCGGCGGCCGTCATGGCGCTGCCGCCGAGGCGGCCGCGGACGATGGCAAAGGGCACGCCGTAGGCATTCTCCGCCAGCGCGTCCTTCGATTCCGCCGCGCCGACGAATCCGACCGGCATGCCGAGGATCGCCGCCGGCTTCGGCGCGCCATCGCGCAGGAGTTCGAGCAGGTAGAAGAGGGCCGTCGGCGCATTGCCGATGGCGACGACCGAGCCGGCCATGCGCTCCAGCCAGAGGCGGATGGCGGCGGCCGAGCGGGTGTTGCCGATCTCCCTGGCGATGTCGGGCGTGCGCGGATCGCGCAGCGTGCAGATCACGTCGTTCCCCGCCGGCAGGCGGGCGGCGGTGACGCCGCGGGCGACCATTTCGGCATCGCAGAAGATCGGCGCGCCGGCCTGAAGCGCGGCGCGGGCCGCGCCCACGAAGTCCGGCGAGAAGACGAAATGCGCCGCCGCCTCGACGAGGCCGGCGGCATGGATCATCCGCACGGCGACATCGGCTTCCACCTCGGAGAAGCGCGAAAGATCCGCCTCGGCGCGGATGATCGCGAAGGATTTCTCATAGATGGCCGTGCCATCCTTGATGTAGTCGTACTGTGTCATTGCTGGCCTTGATATACGGAAACGAGTGTAGCGGGCGCGGTGCGGTCGAGAAGGTTCCTCGCCGTCTCGCCCTCCATGCGGCGCGCGCTGAGGAGGGTGCCGAGGCGCTGGATCGCCGGCTTGAGGTCGCCGGCAGGCAGCGTGGCGGCAGGGGCGTCGCTTGCCCGTCCCCCAAGGACGAGACCGACGCCGGCGGCCGTGCCGCATAGTGTGACGGCGGCGCGCGCCGGATGGGCGCAGCCCTTCGGGCAGCCGGAAATGTGCACGTCGATCGAGCCGTCCAGCAGGCCTCCCGCCGCCGCCACCACGGCGTCGGCCGCCGCATGGGTATCGAAGCGCGCCGAGGCGCATCCGGCGGCACCGGCGCAGATCGAAACGGCCCGGCCGGGGGCGGTCTGCGTGCACCAGAAGCCTTCGCGGACCGCACAGGCCTGCGCAGCCACAAGCGCGTCTTCGGAAAGGCCGCGCACCAGAAGCGTCCGGTGCGGTGCGAGGCGGAATTCGAAAGCGCCGCAGGCGGCAAGGCCCTTGACGAGGGCGGCAAGCCTGTCGGCATGCACCTGGCCATAGGCGGGCGCAACGCCGAGCAGGCTTTCCCCGAAGATGCGGTGAATGCCGAGCGGATGGTGCGAAACAGCATCTTCGGCGACGGGTTGCGAAACAGTGCCGAACCGTGCGGCAAGCGCCGCAGCATCGAGATCGCGCCCCCGGGCGGCCGGGCCGAGCGCGGCAAGGGCAGAAACGACGGCCATCGCGCCATCGATGATGCGATCCGCCGCAAGCACCGCGACCGGCCGCGCCGTCCGCCGGTCGCCGCCGACCGAAAGCCGCCATGCCGGACCATCGGCCAGCGCATCGAGCCGGATATCGGCGACCATGTCGGCCAGCGACAGCATTCCGCCGCCATCGACGACGATGGCGAGCTTTGGCGCAAGCGCGAGCGATGCCGCCGCGATGGCCTTGCGCAGATCATTGGCGACAGGCGTCGCATCGGCGGTCTCGGAGGGATCGATGCCGGACAGCGGCGGGATCTCGATGGCGACACCCGTCTGCGGCACGATGCCGGCGGCGGAAAGCCCGGCGGCAAGGCGCGGCACCGAGGCCTCCATCAGGCCGCGAAGCTGGAGATTGCCGCGGGCGGTGATCTCAATGAGGCCGTTGCCGTGTTCGCGGGCGAGGCCGGCAAGCGCGAGCAGGTCTTCGCCCGTCAACGCCGGAGCGGCCGGGCGCAGGCGCACGAGCAGGCCGTCGCCGGTCTGCATCGGCGCGGAAAGCGACGGGCAGGCGCCGCGGCGCAGGGTGTCCGGTGTGAAGGCCGTCATGCCGCGTCCTCCTCGCCGGCCGGGCGGCGGATCAGGTAGGTGTCCATGATCCAGCCGTGTTCCGCGCGCGCCTTGGCCCGGGTTTGCGTGATGGTCTCGGCCATGTCGGCGAGCCGGCCGGACAGGAGGATTTCGTGCGGCGTGCCGAGATAGGCGCCCCACCAGATCTCCGCTTCAGGGTCCGTCACCGTGCGGAAGGCCTGCACGCCGTCGAGCATGACGAGCGCATCGCGGGAAGATTGCGGCCAGCCCTCGGCAAGGCGGCGGCCGGTGGTGATCTCGACGGGCAGGCCGATGCGGTTGAGCGCAATGCCGTGGCCCGCGCAGAGCGCCTGCACGCTTGTGATGCCGGGAATGACCTCCGTCTCGAAGGCGACGCGGCCGGCGGCGCGCACATGCCCGACGATCCGCAGCGTGCTGTCGTAGAGCATCGGATCGCCCCAGACGAGGAGGCCAAGCGCCTGGTCCTCGCCGAGCTCGTCAAGCAGCGTGCGCTCGTAGATGCCGGCGATGGCGCGGTGCCAGTCGTGGACGCCGTCCTCGTAGGACCCGTCGGCGCGGCGCACCGGCACGGCATAGTCGAGGATGCGGCAGGCGGGGTTTTCGAGGAAACGGTCGCAGATCTCGCGGCGCACCTCGGCAAGGTAGGCCTTTTCCGCGCCCTTGGTCGGGATGAGCAGCACATCCGCGCGGTTCAGCGCCTTGATGGCCTGAACGGTCATGTGCTCGGGATTGCCCGCGCCGATCCCGATGACCAGTATCTTTCTCAACGTCCGTCTCCCGTGCGGCTGGCGCTCCCGGTTCGCGGCCCGACATGGGTCCCGCACCCTTTCCTAATCCCAAATGCCGGCGGAAAACAGTCCCCGGATCGCGTCCTTTGCCGGTCTTTTTGAGACGCGGGCTCACGCGGCCTTGCGGCTCGTCAGGTAGGCGCGCGGCGAGGCGCCCAGCATGCGCTTGAACATGGTGGTGAAGGCCGGCACGCTCTCATAGCCGGCATCGAGGGCGACGCGCGTCACCGGTTCTCCGGCGGCAAGGCGCGGCAGGCAGGCGAAGAGGCAGGCCTGCTGGCGCCAGGTGACGAAGCTGACGCCCATTTCCTGCCGGAAGAAGCGGGTGAAGGTGCGCCGGCTCATGTTGAGCCGCCTTGCCCATTCGTCGATCTTCGCCGTGGGCGATGGCTGGTCGACGAAGTCCCGGCAGAGGCCGGCAAGCCGGCCGCTCACCGGAAAGGGCAGACCCAGCCGGCGCTCCGGCAGGCGGCCGATCTCGTCGATGAGGAGCGCCATGATCAGCTCCGCCCGCGCATGCTCCTCCGCCAGCGCGCCCTTGCGCACGGCCTCGGCGATGAGCTGGCGCGCGAGGTCCGTCACCTCCAGGACGGTCGGCTCCAGCGAGGCCGCCCTTCCGACCGGCGAATAGATATAGACCGAACGCATGCTGACATCGCTGTACATCTCGACGGAATGCTCCAGCCCGCGGGGAATGAGCAGGGCATGGCCGGGCGGGATCATCCAGCGGCCGCGATCGGTCGCCACCAGCACGACGCCGGAGAAGACACAGAGGAACTGCGTGCGGCGATGACGGTGCCGCGGCACGATATAGCCACCCGGAATCTCCGAACTGTGGACGAGAATGTCCTCGTTCGACTGCTCCATGCGGGCGAGGTTGCTGATGTGGTCGGCATCCAGCGCTTTCAGCCGTGCGGCGTTGAGTTTTTCCATCTTTGGCCCAATCGCGTAAGAAATGGACCTCACCACAAAAGCAGGCCGCCGGCAATACTTGTATTTCAGCAAAAACGCCAAGCTGGCGGTTCATTTCGAGGCCCATATGTCGACTGTCGTTCCAGCGGCGCCGCGCGGCGCTGCCACTGCCACCTATTCCATCATCGTCGCCGTCAGCGCGTGCCACATGCTGAACGACATCATGCAGTCGCTGCTGACGTCGCTCTATCCGCTCCTCAAGGAGAACTATGCGCTCGACTTCGTGCAGATCGGCCTTTTGACCATGGCGTTCCAGGTGACGGCCTCGCTGCTGCAGCCGGCCGTCGGCATCGTGACGGACCGCTGGCCGATGCCCTTCTCGCTGCCGGTCGGCATGGGCAGCACCTTCGTCGGGCTGATCATGCTCGCCTATGCGCATTCCTTCCCGGTGCTCGTCCTCGGTGCCTGCCTGATCGGTCTCGGCTCGGCGATCTTCCACCCGGAATCCTCACGCGTCGCGCGCCTCGCCTCCGGCGGGCGGCACGGCCTGGCACAGTCGATGTTCCAGGTCGGCGGCAATGCCGGCACGGCGCTCGGCCCGCTGCTGGCCGCCTTCATCGTGCTGCCCTTCGGCCAGGCGAGCGTCGCCTGGTTCTCGGCCGTCGCCCTTCTCGGCATGGTCATCCTCACCTGGGTCGGCAACTGGTATGCCGGCGAGCGCCGCCTTGCGGCCGGCCGCCCGGCCGCCAGCCGCACGCTGCCGCTGCCGCGCGGCAGGGTCGCCTGGGCGCTGGCCGTCCTCGTCCTCCTGACGACGACGAAGAACGCCTATCTCGCCAGCATATCGAGCTATTTCACCTTCTACACGATCGACCGCTTCGGCCTCGACGTGCAGCAGGCGCAGCTCATGCTGTTCCTCTTCCTCGGCGCTTCCGCGCTCGGCGTCTTCATGGGCGGCCCGATCGGCGACCGGCTCGGCACGCGCTTCGTCATCTGGTTCTCGATCCTCGGCGTCATCCCCTTCGCGCTGATGCTGCCCTATGCGAACCTCTTCTGGACGGGTGTGCTGACGGTGCTGATCGGCCTGATCTTCTCGTCGGCCTTCTCCGCCATCGTCGTCTTCGCGCAGGAACTGATACCGGGCCGCGTCGGCATGATCGCCGGCATCTTCTTCGGCTTCGCCTTCGGCGCGGGCGGCCTCGGCGCGGCCCTGCTCGGCGGCGTCGCCGACAGCCACGGCATCGAGTTCGTCTACAAGATCTGCTCCTACATGCCGCTCCTCGGCATCCTCACGGTCTTCCTGCCGCGCCTGCCGGCAAAGCACTGAAACCCTCCACCTCAAAAGCAAAACGCCCGGCGAGAGCCGGGCGTTTTCGCTTCGGGCGGCGCTGTCAGAGCCCGAAGGCGTCCTTGAACTGGTACCACCAGGAGCCGATGGTGGAATATTGCGCGCGGAACATGCGCCCGCCGGGGAAGGGGATCCACGGCAGCTTCTCGAACTGGCTGAAGCGCGACAGGTCGCCGTCGATCGCCTCGCTGAGGATCCTGCCGAAGAGATGCGAGCCGGTGACGCCGTGGCCGCTGTAGCCATGGGCGAAATAGGTGTTTTTGCCGATCTTGCCCATCTGCGGCACGCGCGAGAAGGAAAGCGCGAAATTGCCGCTCCAGGCATAGTCGATCTTCACGCCCTTGAGCGACGGGAAGACCTTTTCCATGTTCGGCCGGATCTTGGCACGCACATCCGCCGGATCGGTGCCGCCATAGACGGTGCCGCCGCCGAAGATCATGCGCTTGTCGGCCGAAAGACGGAAATAATCGAGGATGTAGCGCACGTCCTCCACGCACATGTCGCTCGGGATCAGCGCGTCGGCGCGCGCGCCGAGCGGTTCGGTGGCGATCATCTGCGTGGAGACCGGCATGACGCGCGAGACGAGCTTCGGCACGACGTGGCCGAGATAGGCATTGCCGCAGAGCACGGCGACATTTGCCGTGACGCTCCCCTTTTCCGTATGGATGACGGGCTTTTCCGCCTCGTGCTCGACGCGGATGACGGGCGACTGCTCGTAGATCACGCCGCCGAGCGTCTCCAGTGCCTTCGCCTCGCCGAGGGTGAGGTTGAGCGGATGCAAGTGGCCGCCGGTCGTGTCCAGCATGCCGCCGATATAGGCGTCGGTGTCCACCAGCTTTCGCATGGCCGCCTTGTCCAGCATCTGGTGGTCGTCCATGCCGTAGCTCTTCCACAGCGCCTTCTTGTGCTCCAACTCCTTCATGTGGGCGGGCGTGTAGGCGGCGTAGATGCTGCCGTTCTTCAGGTCGCAGTCGATCTCGTATTGCGAGACGAGACGGCGGATGATCCTGCCGCCTTCCTGCACCAGGCTGCCGACGAAGGCGCCGGCCTGGTCGCCGTAGCGGCGCTTGATCGTGTCGAGGCTGGCATTGAGGCCGTTGACGACCTGACCGCCGTTGCGCCCGGAGGCGCCCCAGCCGATGCCGGCGCCTTCCACCATCACGACCTTGTAGCCCTTTTCGGCGAGGTGGATGGCGGTGGAAAGGCCGGAATAGCCGGCGCCGAGCACGACGACGTCGGCCGTGACCGCGCCCTCCAGCACCTTCGGCGTGCGGATGATGTTGCGGGAGGCGGCGTAGTAGCTGTCGGGATAGGCGCCGTTGCCGGCATAGGAAGCTTTGTTGGCCATCAGACGATTTCCAGATAGGCGCTGAATTCGAAGTCGGTGACCTGTTCGGCAAAACCGGCGATTTCCTGCCGTTTGCAGGCGATCATCATGGAGCGGAGGTCCTGGTCGAAGATCTCCGAGATGATCGAGCCGTTCTCGAAGGCGGTCACGGCCGAGCCCCATTCGCCGGGGATGCGCGGCAGTTGCGAGAGATAGGCCCGGCCCGAAACGGGCTTCGGCGGCTCCCATTTGTTGCGGATGCCGACAAGGGCGGCCCCGAGGATGCCGGCCATGACCAGATAGGGGTTGGCATCGGCGCCGGCGACGCGGTGCTCGATGCGCCGCGCCTTGTTGTCGCCGCCGGGGATGCGGATCGCCGCGGTGCGGTTCTCGTAGCCCCAGGAGATCGAGGTCGGGGCGTGGGTGTCGGGACGAAGGCGCCGGTAGGAATTGTAGTGCGGGGCGAAGAGCAGGGTCGATTCCGCCATTCCGCTCGTCAGGCCCGCCACGGCATGCTTCATGATCGCCGACCCCTCGGGCGTGCCGTCGTCGAAGACGTTGTTGCCGTCCTCGTCGATCACCGAGAAATGCATGTGCATGCCGCTGCCCGAGCGCATGCCGTAGGGCTTGGCCATGAAGGTGGCGGCAAAGCCGTGCTTGCGCGCGACGCCCTTGATGATGCGCTTGAAGAACAGCGCGTCGTCCGCCGCCTTCAGCGGATCGTCGGAATGGACGAGGTTGATCTCGAACTGGCCGATGCCGTTTTCCGCCACCGCCGAATCCGCCGGCACGTTCTGCCGCTCGCATTCCGCATAGACGTCGGAGAAGAACTGGCCGAAGTCGTCGAGCTCGTCGATGGAGAGGATCGCATCGGAATCGAGGCGCTTGCCGGTATAGGGCGAGATCGGCGGCTCGGCATGGTCGGGCTCGGCGTCGATCAGGTAGAATTCCATCTCCGAGGCGACGACGGGACGAAGGCCGAGTTCGTTGTACTGCCGCACGATATGGGCGAGCGCCTGGCGCGGATCGGCAAGGAAGGGTTCGCCGCTCTCCTTGAACAGCCACAGCGGCACGACGGCGGAGGGCTTCAGCGTCCAGCTCACGGGCAGCGCGCCGCGGCCGGTCGCCGCGCAGATGCCGTCCATGTCGCCCGAGGCGAAGACGTGGCTGGAGCCGACGATGTCCTCGCCCCACACGTCGACGCCGACGATGGAAAGCGGCATGCGGATGCCGCCCTTCAGCACCTTCTGCGCCTGCCCGACGGGCACGCGCTTGCCCCGCAGGATGCCGTTGAGGTCGCAGACGACGGCCTGGATGCTTTCCACGCCGTCGGCATTGATGAGCCAGTCGGAATCGTCGTTCGGCGTCATGATCCCCTCATTCCATATCACATAATTATTTTTGTGATCACATTTTCAAGATATGCACACTTTTTTGTCATGGGTCAAGCTGCTAGAACCTGTCACAAGGCATAGGATGGCAATCGACAGCCTGTCACAGGAGGGATGGATTGGGCAACTTGGCGCTTGAGCCGCTGGAGCGGCCGGAAGGCATGACGACGCATGAATATGCGCATCGGCGCCTGCGCCAGGCGATCATGGTGGGCTCGATCCGGCCGGGCGAGGCGCTGACCATCCGCGGCATCGCCGAGGCGATGGAGAGCAGCCCCACGCCGGTGCGCGAGGCCTTGCGGCGGCTTTCCTCCGAGGGCGCGCTGCGCGTGCTCGACAACCGCCGCATCATGGTGCCGCGCATGACGGCGGACCGGTTCAGCGAGCTCATCTCGCTGCGTGCCGTCCTCGAGCAGCACGCCGCCCGCCGCGCCGTCCCGCACATCACCGAACGCCGCATCGACCGTCTCGCCGAGATCGACAAGGCGCAGGACGAGGCGATCTCGCGCAAGGACGACGCCACCGCGCTGCTGCTGAACCAGGAGTTCCATCGCACGCTATACACCGCCAATCCCGAGCAGGTGATCATGCCGATGGTGGAGAGCATCTGGCTGCAGCTCGGCCCGTTCCTCGGCATCGCCATGGAGCACGTCGCCCAGCTCTATGTCGTCGACCGACACCAGGAGGCGATCGCGGCCCTGCGCAAGCGCGACGAGGACGCCGTGGCCGCCGCGATCCGCGCCGACATCTCCGAGGGCATCGGCGGCTTCGAGCGCGCGGCCATCGAGAACCTGCTGCGGCTCGCCGGCCAGTAGCCGCGTGCGGGGTGTTGCCTTGCGCAAAACGCCCATGCATTGATGGGCACGGCAGATTCTCCCTTGGGGCATTAAGATGAAGACGGATGTCATTGTTCTCGGCGCGGGCGTTGTCGGCATTTCGGCGGCGATCCATCTGGCGCGGCGCGGCAAGTCGGTGGTGCTGGTCGACCGCCGGGGCGTTGCCGAGGAGACCTCCTACGGCAATGCCGGCCTCATCCAGCGCGAGGGCGTCTATCCCTACGGCTTCCCACACGATTTCGGCGCGCTCTTCCGCTATGCGCTGAACAACACGATCGACGCACATTACCACCCCTCGGCGATCCCCGGCATCATCCCCTTCCTCGCCCGCTACTGGTGGCATTCCGGCTTCCGCCAGCACCAGAGCATCGCCCATCTCTATGCCCCGCTCATCGAGCATTCGATCAGCGAGCACGCCGACCTGATCGCCGCCTCCGGCGCCGACGACCTCATCCGCAAGGACGGCTGGATGAAGGTCTTTCGCACGGAGAAGGTGCGGGATGCGGCCTATGCGGAGGCGGAAAAGCTTTCGGCCAATTTCGGCGTCAACCACCAGAAGCTGACGACCGCCGAGGTCGCCGCCGCCGAGCCGCATATCCGCGCAGACCTGACCGGCGGGCTGCGCTGGACCGACCCGTGGTCGATCCGCGACCCGCAGAGCCTGCTGAAGCGCTATCTCGCCTATTTCCAGTCGCTCGGCGGCGCGCTGAAATCGGGCGATGCGGCAACCATCGAGCATGTGCTGGAAGGCGAGGGCTGGCGTATCGCGACGCCCGAAGGCCCGCTGGAGGCGAAGGACGTCGTCGTGGCGCTCGGCCCCTGGGCCGATACGGTGACGCGCAAGCTCGGCTACCATTTCCCCCTCGCCGTCAAGCGCGGCTATCACATGCACTACGGCGCGGAGGAAAGCGCGACGCTCAACAACTGGGTGCTCGACGCCGAGCGCGGCTATTTCCTCGCGCCCATGCTGCGCGGCATCCGCCTCACCACCGGCGCGGAATTTGCCAAGCGCGACGCGCGCAAGACGCCGGTGCAGCTCCGCCGCGCCGAAAAGGTGGCACGCGAATTCTTCCCCCTCGCCGAGCGCCGCGACGAGGAGCCCTGGATGGGCGCCCGCCCCTGCACGCCGGACATGATGCCGATCATCGGCAAGGCCCCGCGCCACGCCGGCCTCTGGTTCGCCTTCGGCCACGCCCACCACGGCATGACCCTCGGCCCCGTCACCGGCCGCGTCCTGGCGGAGAAGATGCTCGGCGAGCGCACGACGATCAATATCGGGCCGTACCGGCCGGAGCGGTTCATCGCTTGAAGTGAGTATCCCCTGGATACGGTGACGCCGGCAGCACCCACCGTCGTCATCCTCGGGCTTGACCCGAGGATCATACCCCGAACTCTCACCTGCCGCGTGGGTGGATCCTCGGGTCAAGCCCGAGGATGACGACGGAGAGGGGGATGCGGAAAATCGTAGGCTGAGACGGCAGAGCGATGACAGCCTCTTGATAGCGCTCCCCCCGTCATCCGCTCCACACCCCTCGCCTATCGCCTGATTCGCGTCGACAGGATGATCGAGGACAGCGTTCGCTCCACGCCGTCGATGACACCGATGCGGTCGATCAGGTGGTCCAGCTCCGCAATCGACGCGGCCTCGACCACGGCGATGAGGTCGAAGCTGCCGCTGACCGAGTGCAGCGTGCGCACGGCGGAGATGGCGTGCAGCTCCGTCGTGATGCGCGCGAGCGTCTTCGGCGCGATGGTGATCAGCACATGCGCCTTCACCATGCCGCTCTCATAGGCGTCGGAGAGCTTCACGCCGTAGCCGGCGATCACCCCGTCGCGCTCCAGCCGGTCGATCTTCGCCTGCACGGTCGTGCGCGACAGGCCCAGCTTGCGGGCAATGGTCGCGGTCTGCTCGCGGGCGTTCTCGCTGAGGATGGCGAGAAGCTCGCGATCCTTGGGGGCTAGCGTCGAAATGCTCATTTTCACCGTCATTCTGCCGATATCGATAACGCATTATGCCAGATACGGCGCTTTAAATCGACAGGTCCTGCCCTCAAAATAGACGCATCAATTCATGCCGGAGGGAAATCAACATGAAGGACATCGTCGTCATCGGCGCAGGCAAGATCGGCTCGACCATCACGCGCATGCTGGCCCATAGCGGGGACTACCGCGTCACCGTCGCCGACCGCTCGGACGAGCAGCTCGCCGCCATCGAGCGCCACGCCGCCGTTTCGACCGCCGTCGTCGACATCGCCGACGCCGACGCCATGAAGGCGCTGCTCACCGGCAAGTTCGCCGTTCTCTCCGCTGCGCCCTACCACCTCACCGTCGCCATCGCCGAGGCCGCCGCCGCTGCCGGCGTGCACTATCTCGACCTTACGGAAGACGTCGAATCCACCCGCCAGGTCAAGCGCATCGCCGCCAACGCCAAGACGGCCTTCATCCCGCAGTGCGGCCTCGCACCGGGCTTCATCTCCATCGTCGCCAACGACCTCGCCAGCCGCTTCGACACGCTCGAAAGCGTGCGCATGCGTGTCGGCGCGCTGCCGCAGTACCCGTCCAACGCCCTCAACTACAACCTGACCTGGAGCACGGACGGCGTCATCAACGAATATATCGAGCCCTGCGAAGCCATCGTCGAAGGCGCGCTGATCGAGGTGCCGGCGCTTGAAGAGCGCGAGGAGTTCTCGCTCGACGGCGTGACCTACGAGGCCTTCAACACCTCGGGCGGCCTCGGCACGCTCTGCGAATCGCTGAAGGGCAAGGTCCGCACCCTGAACTACCGCACGATCCGCTATCCGGGCCACGCCGCCATCATGAAGGCGCTGCTGAACGACCTGGGCCTGCGTCATCGCCGCGAAGTCCTGAAGGACATCTTCGAAAACGCCCTGCCGACCACCACGCAGGACGTCGTCATCATCTTCGTGACCGTTTCCGGTCGCAAGGGCGGTCGCCTGATCCAGGAAACCTACGCCAACAAGGTCTATAGCGCCCCGGTCGCCGGCGTGCTGCATTCCGCCATCCAGATCACGACGGCGGGCTCGATCTGCGCCGTGCTCGACATGCTGGCCGATGGCTCGCTGCGCGCCGAAGGCTTCGTCCGCCAGGAAGAAATCGCCCTCGACGCCTTCCTCGCCAACCGCTTCGGTCATTACTACGCCCAGGAACACCACGGCGCCCGCGCCGCCTGATCCTCGTTCACCCTTTCAGCGCCCCGGCAGGAACCGGGGCGTTGTCGCATCTGTGGCCTGGCCGCGGGGAAGAGAGAACGCCAAAAGGCGCGGACGATAAAAATGGGGCCTCTTGCGAGGCCCCTTTTCTTTTACCGTACTGATGGCGCAGATCAGGAAAGCCGTGCGCAGGCGTCCGCGATCCGCTTCAGCGCTTCCGTCAGTTCCGCTTCCGACGTGGCGTAGGAGATGCGGAAATAGGGCGAGAGGCCGAAGGCCGAGCCGGGGACGACGGCGACGTGGGCGTCTTCGAGGAGGTAGTCCGTGAAGTCGCTGTCCGCCTCGATGCGCTTGCCCTTCGGCGTCACCTTGCCGATCACGCCGGCGCAGCCGGAGAAGGTGTAGAAGGCACCTTCCGGGGTGCGGCAGGCAAGACCCGGAATGGCGTTCAGCGCGGAGACGACGAGGTCGCGGCGGTGCTTGAAGCTCGCCTGGCGGTCCTTCAAAAAGTCCTGCGGACCGTTCAGCGCCTCGACCGAGGCGGCCTGGCTGACCGACGACGGGCAGGAGGTCGCCTGGCTCTGGATCACGGCCATGGCCTTGATCAGCGCCTTGGGGCCGCCGGCATAGCCGATGCGCCAGCCGGTCATGGCATAGGCCTTCGAGACGCCGTTGATCGTCAGCGCGCGGCTTTTCAGGCGCGGCTCGATGGCGACCGGGGTCACGAATTTGAAGCCGTCATAGACGATGTGCTCGTACATGTCGTCGACCATCAGCCAGACATGCGGATGACGCAGCAGCACGTCGAGCAGCGGGCGGTAGTCGGCTTCGCTATAGGCGGCGCCCGACGGATTGGACGGCGAGTTGAAGAGCACCCAGCGCGTCTTCGGCGTGATCGCCTTTTCGAGCTGCTCGGCCTTCAGGCGGAAGCCGGCGTCCGCATCGCAGGGGATCAGCACCGGCACGCCGCCGCAGATCTCCACGATATCGGAATAGGACGTCCAGTAAGGCGTCGGGATGATCACCTCGTCGCCCGGATCGACCGTCGCCATGAAGGCGTTGAAGAGGATCTGCTTGGCGCCCGTCGCGACGGTGACTTCGTCGATCGCGTAATCGACGCCGTTCTCGCGGCGGAATTTTTCGCAGATCGCCTTCTTCAGCTCCGGCGTGCCGTCGAGCGCGGTATATTTGGTGTCGCCCCGGTCGATGGCGGCCTTGGCGGCGGCCTTGACGTTGTCGGGCGTGTCGAAGTCGGGCTCGCCGGCACCGAGGATGATGACCGGCAGGCCTTCCTTCTTCATGGCGCTCGCGCGGGCGCCGATCTGCAGGATCTTGGAGACGCCGATGGCGGCGATGCGCGAGGCGGGCGTGAAGCCCGCCTCCTCGATCTTGGTCTGGTCGTTCATGGCCGCTTACTCGATATCGAAGGAGACGCCCTGGGCGAGCGGCAGGGCCTTCGAATAGTTCACCGTGTTGGTGGCGCGGCGCATATAGGCCTTCCAGGCGTCGGAGCCGGATTCGCGGCCACCGCCGGTTTCCTTCTCGCCGCCGAATGCGCCGCCGATCTCGGCGCCCGAGGTGCCGATATTGACATTGGCGATGCCGCAGTCCGAACCGTCGGCCGACAGGAAACGCTCGGCTTCCTGGACGTTTAGCGTGAAGATCGACGAGGAGAGACCGGCCGAAACGGCGTTATGGTCTTCCAGCGCCTTGTCGAAGTCGGAATACTTCATGACATAGAGGATCGGCGCGAAGGTCTCTTCGAGGACCGGGCCGGCCTGCTTCGGCATTTCGACGATGGCGGGCTTCACATAGTAGGCCGTTTCCTTGCCGGCCTCGGTGACGCGCTCGCCGCCGGTGACTGTGCCGCCCTCGGCCTTGGCGGCTTCCAGCGCCTTCTGCATGCCGTCGAAGGCCTGCTTGTCGACCAGCGGACCAACGAGAGCGGAGGTCTCCAGCGGGTTGCCGACGGAAACGCTGGTATAGGCCTTCTTCAGGCGCGGAACGAGCTGGTCGTAGACGCTGTCATGCACGAAGAGGCGGCGCAGCGTCGTGCAGCGCTGGCCAGCGGTACCCATGGCGCCGAAGGCGATGGCGCGCAGCGCCATGTCGAGATCGGCCGAGGGGCAGACGATGCCGGCATTGTTGCCGCCGAGCTCGAGGATCGAGCGGGCGAAACGCTTGGCGAGACGCGGGCCGACTTCCTTGCCCATGCGGGTGGAGCCGGTGGCCGAGACGAGCGCGACCTTGTGGTTGTCGACGAGGGCTTCGCCGATGGCGCGGTCGCCGATGAGAACCTGCGACAGGTTCGCCGGCGCATCGCCGAAGCGGGCGAGCGCGCGCTCGAAGATCGCCTGCGAGGCAAGCGCCGTCAGCGGGGTCTTTTCAGACGGCTTCCAGACGATGGCATTGCCGGCGACGAGCGCCAGAGCGGCGTTCCACGACCAGACGGCGACCGGGAAGTTGAAGGCCGAGATGATGCCGACGACGCCGAGCGGATGCCAGGTTTCCATCATGCGGTGGCCGGGACGCTCGGTGGCGATGGTGAGGCCGTAGAGCTGGCGGGAAAGGCCGACGGCGAAATCGCAGATGTCGATCATTTCCTGCACTTCGCCGAGGCCCTCGGAGGTGATCTTGCCGGCTTCGATAGAAACGAGGCGGCCGAGATCGGCCTTGGCGGCGCGCAGCTCCTCGCCGAGCAGGCGGACCAGCTCGCCGCGCTTGGGCGCCGGAACGAGACGCCAGGCCTTGAAGGCTTCATGGGCGGCGTCGATGGCCTTGTCGGTGTCAGCGGCGGAAACGGTCTTCAGCTTGCCGATCTCCTCGCCGCTGACGGGGCTGAAGGAGGCCATGTCGCCGCCCTGCCAGGCAGCGCGGGCAACGCCGAGCTTGTCGAGAAGGGCTGCGGTTTCGGTTTTCACGTCGACTTTCGTCATCGGGTATCTCCCTGTTGTCTCTCAGAAGGTGATGGCGCCGAGCGGGCCCGGCGAAGTGATGGTTTTCAACCCGGCCGCAAGCCTGCGGATCTCGTCCGGGGTGTATCTGTCGTAGAAGGCCTGGTTCTTGCGGCCGATGGCATGCTCGGCGGAAAAGCTTCCCTCGAACCGCTCGACCGCCACGGTGAAGACCCATTCGCGCAGGTCCGCCTCGAAATCGGGATCGGCAAGCCGCGGATCGTCCTTGGCGACAACGAGGTTGAAGTGCACGCCGCCATCGCCGATATGGCCGAAGTCGCAGATCGTCACATCCTCGAAGTGATCAGGCATTTCCGCCTTCATATGGGCGAGGAAGGGCATGATGTCACCCCGGCGGAAGGCAAGATCGAAGGCGATCAATCGCCCGCTATGCTTCACGCCCTCGGACAGCGCATGGCGCAGCGCCCAGATCTCGTGCGGTGGGCCGACGAAGGCGTCTGCCAGCGGCGCGTCCTCCCGCTCCCAGATCGCGGCCAGCACCTCTTCCAGCACCGCGTCGAGCGGCTGCTCGCCCTCGCGCGGCTGATTGGAGCGGGAGATTTCCGCAAGGATGACGAAGTCGGGCACGATGCCGCCCTGGAAGGGATTGCGCAGCGAAGGCACATGATCGAGCGCGGCGCGGACGGCATTGCCGGACATACCCTCGAAGGCCGAAAGATAGCTGCCGAGCGCATCTTCCATGGTGACCAGCAGGGCCGCGACCTGTTCTTCCGAGGTCGGCACGAGGAGCGCCGTCGCCGACTGCTTCGGCGCAGGCTCCAAGTTCAAGACGCATTCGGTGACGATGCCGAAGGCGCCGGAAGTGCCGATGAAGAGCTGCTTCCAGTCGACGCCGGTATTGTTCTTGCGCAGGCCGGACGAGAGGTCGAGCACGGTGCCCGCCTCGTCGGCGAGAACGACGGTGAGGCCGAGCGTGTTGCGGCGCACGTCCCCGTAGCGCAGGAAGCGCGAGCCGCCGGTATTCGTCGCGATCATGCCGCCGAGGCGCGGGTCGGCACCAAGGTCGATCGGGAAGAAGAGGCCGGTTTCCTCCAGCCTGCCGTTGAGATCGGAAAGGCGCAGGCCCGCGCCTGCCTTCACCGTGCGGTTGACGCGGTCCAGTTCGAAGGGTGCAGTCAGCCGGTCGAGGCTGAGAATGCCCTGGCGGCCGCTCCCATCCGGCGTCGAGCCGGAAACGAGGCCGGTATTGCCGGATTGCGGCACGAGGGCAATGGCGTTCCGCACACAGTAGGAAACGACGGCGGAGACCTCGGCGGTCGTCGCCGGGCGGGCGACGAAGGCGGCGCGGCCCTTGTCGTAGCGCGCGCCGGTCTCGTATGCGGCCATGTAGGCGGGCCCGGTGAGAAGACCCTTCTCACCGACGAGGCTTTTCAGCGCTTCGATATGCCCTGCCTCGATCATGCTGGCGTCCATTATTCCGCGGCGGCCGCCATGTTGACGATGCCGAGGCACATTTCAAGCGAGGCGCGCTGGATGCCGGCATAATGCGCGAATTCATCGAGCACCGCGCCGCCGAGATCGCGCTCGAACATCACCTGGTTGGGGCTGGCGACGAAGTCCTGCGTCGCATCGTCGCCGAGATTCGACTGGAAGATGCCCGCGGCGCTGACCGGCAGGAAATCCTCGTAGACGAGCGGGTCGAACTGGATGAGGCCGGCTTCGATGGCGGTTTCCAGATCGGCGTTGCGGCCGGTGACGGACTTGCCCTTCTCGGTCAGTGAATAGCGGAAATAGCCGAGGCCCGTCTTGCGGATGCCGTCCCAGTCGTCCGGGAAGGCCTTGAAGACGTCGGCGAGCGCCGCTTCGTATTCGCCGGCATTGGAGCCGTCGGCGGCCGGGCGCACGCGGGCGCGGGTCTCGTTCAGCAACTGGTCGTAGAGCGCGCGGCCCTTCGGCGTCAACGCCACGCCGCGCTGCTCGATCTCGCCGAAGCGGGCGGTGTGCGAGCCCTCCTGCCAGTGTCCGTCTTCACCGATGAAGGAGACGGCCTCTTCCAGCGCCTTGAACGAGGTCTGGCGCAGGAGGATCGGGCATTTGCGGGTCGGCGGTCCCTCGACGACGGCCTTCGGGGCGACCCCCTCTTCCGGCATGCGCGCCTGCACCTTGTCGATGTCGAGCGTGCGCGGCGTCAGGTGGTTGATGTGCGGGCCCTTGAAGGAGACGACGTCGGCGACCAGGCGGTGCGCGTCGTGCAGGCGCCTGTACATGTCGGCGCTGACGATGGCGTGGTCGTGCCAGCGGAAGGCTTCCAGCACTTGCGCGACGAAACGGGCGGCATCGGCCGCATCGAGCCCGCCGTCACGCTCGGCCTTTTCGACCAGCGCGACCGCCTCGTCGGTGAAGATCTTTCGCGCGGCCAGAACCGCGGCCGCCTCCTCGCGCAGCGCGGCATCGGCAATGAGGTCGAGGCGCAGCAGCGAAGTGAAGACGCGGAACGGGTTGCGGCTGAGGCTTTCCGCGCCGACCGGGCGGAAGGCGGTGGAATGGACCGGCACGCCGGCCGTGGAGAGATCGTAGTAGCCGACCGGGAACATGCCCATGACCGCGAAGACGCGGCGCATCATGGAAAGCTCTGCCGGCGTGCCGAGGCGGATGGCGCCGTGGCGCTCCTCGGAAATGCGCTCCAGCGAATCCGTCGCGTCGAGACGCGCCTTCAGGTGCGGGTCGGCGGCGAGCGTCTTCTCGTTCACATCCGCGACCAGCGACATCAGCGTGCCATAGGCCGGAACCTCGTCGCGATACATGGCGGACATGGCCGAGGAAAAATCCGAGCGGATCTCGTCGGCGCAAATGTACGAATTTGCTTTCATGGGAAGCGGTCTCATCTTACAAGGGTGGGAGGCCCTGTTCATTCTCAAAACGGATAATACCGGATCGTTTCTCAACGCGATTGCGACCGTTCTGACTATGTTGATGCGAGGAAAGAATGAAGCTTAGTCGCAGGCTGATCCCGGACGTCACCACGCTGCAGGCGTTCGAATGTGCTGCCCGCCACGGCAGCTTCACGCAGGCCGCGCACGAGTTGAACCTCACCCAGAGCGCCGTCAGCCGACAGATCAAGGACCTCGAAGAGCAGCTCGGCGTGCTGCTCTTCGAGCGCGTGCGCCAGCGCGTGGTGCTGTCCGACGACGGCCGGCGCTTCCTGCCGGAAGTGCGCAAGCTGCTGCACCAGACGGAAGAGACCATGCTGCGCGCCATGGCGTCGGCCTCCTCCGAGCACAGCCTCGCCATCGCCACGCTGCCGACCTTCGGCAGCCGATGGCTCACCCCGCGCATTCCCGGCTTCCTCGCCGAACATCCAGGCACGATCATCAACATCGCCTCCCGCTCGGCGCCGTTCGATTTCGACGAGGAGAATTTCGATCTCGCGATCCATTACGGCCAGCCCGTCTGGGCGCGCGCGGCCTGCTCCTATCTGTGCAGCGAGGAGATCCTTCCCGCCGCGAACCCCGAGCTTCTGAAGTCCTGGAACCTCTGCGAGCCGAAGGACCTGGAGCAGGCGCCGCTGCTGCACCTTGCCACGCGCCCCAAGCTCTGGGCGCAATGGTTCGAGCTGAACGGCGCATCCGCCGACACGGCCTACCGCGGCCACCGTTTCGACCAGTTCTCCATGGTGATCGAATCGGCCGTCGCGGGCCTCGGCTTCGCGCTGCTGCCCAAATACCTCATCGAGCAGGAGCTTGCGAACGGCCGCCTCGCCGTCGTCTTCGACCGGCCGATGGAGACGGAGAACAGCTATTATCTCGTCGTGCCGGAGGGAAAGCTGGAAAACCCGCTGAGCCAGGCCTTTCGCGCCTGGATCGCCGGGCAGGTGCCCTGACCTGCCCGGCAAGGATACCTGCCGGCCCGGCGTCGCGCAGCCCGGAACAAATTCATCCGCTTCATGCGGGCAAGGCATGACCCGGTTCTGATTTTTTGCTTTAGTGATGACACCGCATCGTCGATGGTGCGACGATCATCCTCCTTCCGAAAAGACAGACCACCATGCTCAACGACCCGCGCTCCCATGGCCTCTGGGAGATGACCGCTCCGCCGGCCCCCGAAACCACCGCTTTCTCCGGCAAGGCGGAGGCGGATGTGGTGATCGTCGGTGGCGGCTATACCGGCTTTTCCACCGCGCTGCACCTTGCCGAGCGCGGCACGCGGGTGATCCTGCTGGAAGGCGCGGAAATCGGCTATGGCGGCTCGGGCCGCAATGTCGGTCTCGTCAATGCCGGCATGTGGGTCATGCCCGACGAACTGCCCGGCGTGCTCGGCGACCTCTATGGCAGCCGCCTGCTGGAGCTTCTCGGCAATGCGCCACGCCTCGTCTTCGACCTCGTCGGGAAACACGCCATCGACTGCGAGATCAACCCGGCCGGAACGCTGCACTGCGCCGTCGGCCAGTCCGGCTTCGACGAACTCAAGCAGCGCGCCGAGCAATGGGCGCGCCGCGGCGCACCGGTGCGCCTGCTCGACGCTGCCGAGACGGCCGCGAAGGTCGGCACCGAGGCCTATGCGGGCTCGCTGCTCGACATGCGCGCCGGCACGATCCAGCCGCTCGCCTATGCGCGCGGCCTTGCCCGCGCCGCCATCGCCGCCGGCGCTCATGTCTTCACCGGCAGCCCCGTGACGGGCGCCGAGCGGACCGGAAAGCGCTGGACGGTCAACACCCCGCGCGGCTCCGTGACGGCGGACTGGGTGGTGGTCGCCACCAATGCCTATACGGTCGCCCCGTGGAACGAGGTGCGCGCCGAACTCGTGCACCTTCCCTATTTCAACTTCGCCACCGTGCCGCTGTCGGCGGAGATGCAGGCGAAGATCCTGCCGGAACGGCAGGGCGCCTGGGACACGAAGGAAGTGCTTTCCTCCTTCCGTTTCGACAAGCGCGGCCGGCTGGTCTTCGGCAGCGTCGGGGCGCTGCGCGGCACCGGCGCGGTCATCCACAAGGAGTGGGCGCGCCGCGCCCTGAAGAAACTGTTCCCCGCCATCGGCGACGTCGCCTTCGAGGCCGAATGGTACGGCAAGATCGGCATGACCGCGGACAACCTGCCGCGCTTCCACCGCCTCGGCGAGAACGTCATCGGCTTTTCCGGCTATAACGGCCGCGGCATCGCGCCCGGCACCGTCTTCGGCCGCACCCTCGCCCAGCTCGTCTCCGGCGAGATCGCCGAAATGGACCTGCCCCTGCCGGTAACCGATCCCGAGGCCCAGTCCTTCCGCTCGATGCGCGAAGGCTATTACGAACTCGGCGCCCAGATCGCCCACTTCGCCGGCGCGCGCCTCTAGGCGCTCCCCGCTCCGCATGAACAGAAAGGCCGGCGTTTCCGCCGGCCTTTGTCATTTGCGCCCTGTCAGCCCATGCGCTCGGAAGCGTAGCTTCCCGGGCTCGGCGGGAAGACGATGGTCTTGTTGCCGTTCATGAAGACGCGGTGGTGGATGTGGGCGTGCACCGCGCGGGCGAGCACCTGGCTCTCGACGTCCCGGCCGATCGAGACATAGTCCTCCGCCGACTGCGCATGCGTGATGCGCGCGACGTCCTGCTCGATGATCGGGCCCTCGTCGAGGTCCTCGGTGACGTAGTGCGCCGTCGCGCCGATCAGCTTCACGCCGCGCTCGAAGGCCTGCTTGTAGGGGTTCGCCCCCTTGAAGGACGGCAGGAACGAGTGGTGGATGTTGATGATCCGCCCCGACATCTTCTTGCAGACGGCATCCGACAGCACCTGCATGTAGCGGGCCAGCACGATGAGTTCCGCGCCGGACTGCTCGACCACCTCCATCAGCCGCGCCTCGGCCTGCGGCTTGTTGTCCTTCGTCACCTTGATGTGGTGGAAGGGGATGTCGTGGTTGACGATGACCTTCTGGTAGTCGAAGTGGTTGGAGACGACGCCGACGATGTCGATCGGCAGGGCGCCGATCTTCCAGCGGTAGAGCAGGTCGTTGAGGCAATGGCCGAAGCGCGAGACCATCAGCAGCACCTTCATGCGCTCGTCGCTGTCGTTGAAGCGCCAGGTCATGGCGAATTTCTTGGCGACCGGGGCGAAGCCCGACTTGATCTCGTCCTCCGACACGCCCTCTTGGGACAGGAAGGTCAGGCGCATGAAGAACAGGCCAGTTTCCAGGTCGTCGAACTGCGAGGAGTCGGAGATGTAACACCCCTTCTCGGCGAGGTAGCCGGTGATCGCAGCGACGATGCCGCGGGTCGATTGGCAGGATACGGTCAGGACGTGGCTTTTCATCGGTTTCAATCTCGCGTTCGGCCGGTGCTGCGGGCAGGCAACGGCGATCCCCTTTTGATGCGGCCGCATTCGCGGCTCGACGCATATTTCAGGCCGCCTGCGGCTGCGCAAGCCCCTGCAATGGCGAGAAGCTACGCCGACCCTTGCAAGGAATCCCTCCGGTTCGCGACATCCAATGCGTCGAAAATGCCAAGCGGCCCGCTGCGGACGCCCGTTCGCCCCTGCCGGCCGGCCTGCGGTGATCCCGCCTGAGGGAGGCAGCCGGCGTTTTCTTTCAGAAATGCGAGACGGCCGGGACACCGGCAAGAATCCATCTGGACACTATTATGGACACATGTTCTATAAAATGGACAGATTCGACGGGAGCACGCCATGCATCTTTCCATGTGGACCTATCCCTGGGACATCCAGGACCAGGGGCTGGAGGCGCTCGCCGCCGACCTTGCCGGCCGCGCCGGGCTGAACACGGTCAGCATGGCCACCTCCTACCATGCCGGCCGCTTCCTGCAGCCCCGCAGCCCGCGGCAGAAGGCCTATTTCCCGGAGGATGGCACGGTCTATTTTAGGCCGGACGAAAGCCTCTGGCAGGACAAGACGATCCGCCCGCTGATGGCCGAAAACGTCGCCGAGCGCGGCGACATGCTGGCGGCGCTGACGAAGGCACGGGCACAGACCGGCCTCAAGGTCTCCTGCTGGACGGTCTGCCTACACAACAGCCGCCTCGGCATGCTGCATCCCGGGCATGTCACCCGCAACGCGTTCGGCAATGCCAACTATTACAATCTCTGCCCCTCCAGCCCCGCCGCGCGCGATTATGTCGTGACCCTCGTCCGCGACATCACGGCGAACTACCGGCCCGACATGCTGGAGCTGGAAAGCCCGAACTTCATGGGCTTTGCCCATGAATACCACCACGAGAAGGACGGCGTCGGCCTCAATGCCGAGGACGACTTCCTGCTCTCGCTCTGCTTCTGCGACCATTGCACCGCGCGGGCCGAAAAGTCCGGCGTGCCGGTGGAGGGCGCGCGCAGGACGGTCGCCCGCTTCGTCGCCGAGCTTTGCGAGCGCGCCGTGCCGGAACGGCAGTTCCCCGATTTCCCTGAGGCCGGCATCGACGCCTTCCGCGCCCATCCCGAGCTTCACGCCTTCCTTGCCTGGCGCAGCGAGCCGGTGACGAGCCTGATCGGCGAGATCAGGGCCGCCGCCGACCCGGCGACGCGCATCGTGCTGATCGACCTCAAGGACGGCTGGCTCGGCGGCGTCGATCTTGCCGCCGTCGGCAGGCTCTGCGACGGGGCGATCCTCTGCTGCTACGACATGACGCCCGAGGCCGTCGGCGAGGTCATCCGCACCGGCCGGGCGCTGCTCGGGCCGGACAAGTTCCTGGGACTCGGCCTTCGCGTCTTCTATCCCGAGGTCGACGGCCCTGATATCCTGACGGCGCGCGTGAAAAACGCCGTCGAAGCGGGCGTCGACGGCGTCAATTTCTATAATTACGGGCTCATTCCGGCCAGGCGCCTCGACTGGGTGGGCGAGGCGGTGGCGGCGATCAGCCGCTGATCGGCTCGGCCACCTGGATCAGGCAGTCGCCGGGCTGGCTATCGGTGTGCAGCCGGTGGGAAATGACGATGCCGCCCTCGGCGAAGCGCAGCGTCTCCTCGCCGTCGTCCAGCCGCTCCAGATCGTGATACCAGCCGGCAAGGTCGCCGGCGGCGACATGCGCGCCGAGCGCGGCGGCCGGCTCGAACCAGCCGCGCCGGTTCGCATAGATGCCCTGGCTGTGCCGCGACAGCGAGAGAAGCTGCAGCGCGGGCGGTGCGGGCAGGACCTGCCGCGACAGGACGGGCTTCTCGACGATGCCGAGCGCCAGGAGCAGCCGGTCGATGGCCGCCGCCGTGAAGGCCATGCTGTCCGGCGTCACCGTTCCGCCGCCGCCGAATTCGCCGGAAAGGCCGATCGTGCCGGCACGGCCCGCCGCGCCCATCGAGGTCGGCGCCGCCGGCCCGTTGTCGGCGATGAAGGCATGGGCCGCGCCCATCGCCCGCATCAGCTCGAGCGAGCGCTCGAAGCGCGCGGCATCGGCCTGCCGCTCGATGAGCGTGCAGGCCAGATGCGCCATGGAGGTGCCGCCGGAATGGAGGTCGAGCACCGCGTCGTGTTGCGGGAACAGCGTGTGTTCGAGGAAATGCGCCAGCCGCACCGTCGGCGTGCCGGCGGGATCGCCCGGAAAGGCGCGATTGAGATTGCCGCCGTCGAAGGGCGAGCAGCGCTTCGCCGCCATCACCGCCGGCAGGTTCGCCATCGGCAGGATGGTGACGGCGCCGCGGATCGTCGCCGCATCGAGAAGCCGCATCAGCCGCCCGAGCTGAAGCTCACCCTCATATTCGTCGCCATGGTTGCCCGCTATCAGCAGAAGGCTCGGTCCCGCGCCGTTCTTCAGGCGCAGGATCGGGATGCGGATCTGGTAATAGGGCGAGCGGTCGACCGAATAGGGAATGGCGAGATGCCCGGCCTGCCGGCCGTCCAGCGCGAAATCGATCGGGTTGACAAGTCCGCTGTGCATGGGGGTCTCCAGTCCGGGCAGGGGCCACCCTCAGAGGGCGGCGACGGCGGTCATCTCGACGCGCAGGTCGGGATCGGCAAGGCGGGCCTCGACGCAGGCGCGGGCCGGCGGATTCGCCGGATCGATCCAGGCGTCATAGACGCCGTTCATCGCATCGAAATCCACGATCGCCGGCAGGAAGACGTTGACGGCGAGGAGCTTCGAGCGATCCGTGCCGGCTTCCTTCAGAAGGGCGTCGATCTTGCCGAGCACGTCCTGCGTCTGGGCTTCGATGCCGGCCTTGCGGTCTTCGGCGACCTGGCCGGCAATGTAGACGAGACCGCCATAGCTGACGGCCTGGCTCATGCGCGAACCCTTCTGGTAACGCTGGATCATCGCGTGTTTTCCTTTTCTTTATGCTTGCTTGGGGAGGATCAGCCGAAGCTGGTGAGATAGGCCACTGTCACCGTATGGTCCGGGTCGAGGCCGTAGAGGATGGCGTGCCGGTCGAGGCAGGTGCAGGGATGCGAGATGCCGAATTCGACCACGTCGCCGACGGCAACGTCGCTTGCCCCCGGCAGGACGACGAAGGCGTGCTGGTCGTTGAGGCGCAGCACCTCGGCGCCGGTGAAATCGCCAAGCCGCGCGCCGTTCCGGTAAAGCGCCAGCGGCCGCGGCAGGCCCTGGTCGATGGCGACGTCGCGAAGGCCCATGCCGCAGATCGCAAGGCCCGGCTCGGGGCGCGACAGCACCTCCGCCCAGACCCTGAGCGCCGGCCGGAAGCCCCCGGAGGCCGACGCGGTCTCCTCGCCGATGCGGAAGCCGCCGCGCGCATCGAGGCCGGCAAGGCCGCGCTCGTAGATACCGTGGTCGTGGAAGAAGATCGCCCCGCAGCGCAGCACCATCCGGCAATCGGGATCGGCCCTGACGGCGGCGGAAAGCCCGGCGACGACCCGGTCGAAGAAGACCGAACCGCCTGCCGTCACCAAGAGCGGCCGCTCGCTGCCGATGCGGGCACGCACCTTCGGCAGGAAATCCGCCGTGAGCTGCATCAGGCCGTCGATCCGGCTCAGCGTCTCATCGGCATCGGCGGTCGCGGCGGCGCCCTCATAGGCGGCGATGCCGGTCAGCCGGAAGTTTGGCGTTTCCGCCGCAAGGATGGCGTCGAGGATCGCCCCGGCGGCCTCGGCGCTGCGCGCACCGGCACGGCCGGCGCCGAACTCGACGAGGAGGCCGAGCGGCGGCAGGTCGCCGCGTTCCTGCCAGGCCGTGCGCAGCGCCTCGGCCAACGGGAGCGAATCGACAAAAATATGCACCTCGGCCGTCGGATAGCCGGCGAGCAGCGCGGCGAGGCGGCGGGCGGCGGCAAGGCCGCCGATCTCGTTGGCAAGCAGCAGCCGGCGCTGGCCGGCCTTGAGCAGCACGGCGGCCTGGCGGATATCGGCGACGGTCGTGCCCCACGCGCCCGCGGCGAGCAGCGCGCCGGAAATCGCCGTCGACATCGGCGTCTTGGCATGCGGGGCGATCTCGACGCCCTGGCCTTTCACATAGGCCATCATCAGGTCGACATTGGCGGCGAAGGCCTGCCGGTCGAGCGAGATCAGCGGCAGCGCCATATTGCCGTCGAAGGGCTTCCAGCCCTGCTTGCCGATGGCATCGAGCGCAAGCGGCGCATGGCCCGGCGGAAAGCCGCGGATGCGGTCGTCGATCATTGGATTGTCGGTGGCGGCGTGAAGGTCAGACATGGTGTTCTCCCATCCCGAGGCGGTAGGTCTCGTTGGCGGTCGTGAAGAAAAGGGCGCGCTGCTCGTCGAGCGAAAGAGGCGCGGCGACGGTGCGGAAGACGGCGTAGACCTCGTCGAAGGAGGCATGCAAGCCGGCCACGGGGAAATCGCTGGCGAACATCGCGCGCGCCGGCCCGAAGCAATCGAGCCCGTGCTCGATGACCGGCCGCAGGCTTTCGAGCGCCCAGTCGTTGTCATAGGCGACGAGGTCGGAGATCTTCAGCCGCACGTTCGGCTCGCGGCCGAGCGCCCGCAGGCCGCTCCTCCAGAGCGCCATGCCCGCCTCGCTCCGGTCCGCCGGGCTGCCGGCATGGTTGAGCACGAAGAGCGTGTCGGGAAAGGCGCGCACGAGATCGACCGCCTCGTCCATCTGCCAGGGATAGAGCATCAGGTCGAAGACGAGGCCGAGGCGGGCAAGATGGGCAAGCCCGCGGCGCCAGGCGGGGTCGGCCATGCGATGCGGGCGCGGCGCAAAGCTCTTTGCCGGCTCCGGGTGCCAGCTCACGATATCGCGGATGCCGATGACATTCGGATTGGCCGCTTCCGTTTCGAGCAGGCGAAGGACATCGGGACTGTCGAGGGGGACGCGGGCAACATAGCGCCGCGCGATGCCCGAGGAACGGTCGAGCCCGTCCAGCCAACGGCTTTCCTCCAGCGGATGCGCATCCGACCAGCCGGCCTCGACATGCACCGTGGCGACGATGTCCTGCCGCACGGCATCGGCGCGATATTCGGCGATGCCGTAGTCCTTCAGGATCGGCGCGAGGCTGCCATAGACCATCTCGCCGCCGGTCGCCCGCGCCTTTTCCAGCCAGGGATGACGCCCGAGCGAAAGATCCCAGAGATGGTGGTGCGGGTCGATGACCGGCCCACCGTAACGCACCGTCATCGCCGCGCCTCGCGGCCGGAAATGAGCAGCAGCGCAAGAATCAGCGTGCCGAACATGATCGAGCGCCAGCCGGGCGAGGCATTGACCACCGTGATCAGCGCCGTCGTGGTGACGAGCAGGATCGCGCCGGGAATGGTGCCGGCATAGGTGCCGCGCCCGCCGAGGATGGAGGTGCCGCCGAGCACGACGGCCGCGATCGACGTCAGGAGATAGGGATCGCCGATGCCGACATAGCCCTGCCGGTTCATGCCGAGCACCAGGATGCCGGCAAGGCCGGCGAAGAAGCCGGAAAGCGCATAGAGGATCAGCGTGTTGCGCGTGACGCTGACGCCGGAAAGCCGCGTCGCCAGCGGATTGGCCCCGAGCGCGAGGAAGCGCGCGCCGATGGGCATGCGGTGGATGAGCAGCAGCACGCCGGCCGAGACGACGACCCAGAGGATCACGCCGGCGGGAATGCCGAGCGGCCGGGCCTGCCCGAGCAGGATGACGGCCGGATTGCTGACGGTGACCGCACTGCCGCCGGCGACGATGACGAGCAGGCCCTGCAGGAAGGTCGCCATGGCGAGCGTCATGATGATCGGGGGCACGCGGAGATAGGCCGCCCCCGCGCCGTTGAGAAAGCCGATGCCGGCGGCAATCGCCAGCGCAAGGACGATGCCGACGAGGCCCGTCGGGTCCCAGACGGGCGAGATCAGCGGCAGGAGGATCGCCGTGACGGTGATGACCGCGCCGACCGAAAGGTCGATGCCGCCCATCAGGATGACGAGCGTCTGGCCGGCGGCCGCGATGCCGATGACGGCGGCCAGCTCCAGAAGGTAGCGCAGGTGCCCGTAGGCGCCGAAGCCGCGCAGCGTGAGGCCGGCGACGAGCCAGACGAGCGCCACCAGCACGAAGGTCAGGAACGGCGGGTTACGGAACAGGGATCGCACTGCATTCATCGCCTTGCCCTCCAGACGCCGAGAAGTTCCGGCACCGCGACGGCGCCGACGATGATCAGGCCCTGCGCGACATATTGCGCGACGGGCGGGAAGCCGAGGAAGAACATCACGTTGATCATGACGGAAAGCAGCAGGCTGCCGCAGATCGCCCCGCGCATCGTGCCCTTGCCGCCGAGGAAGCCGACGCCGCCGAGCACGGCCGCGGCAATCGAGTTCAGCGTGAAGGGCGTGCCGATGACCGGGTCGCCCGAGCCGGTCTGTGCCGCGACGAAGAGGCCGGCCAGCGCCGCCAGCAGGCCGGAAAGCGCGAAGGAGACGATCTTCACCCGCTCGACCGGAACGCCGGAGCGGAAGGCGCCGACGGGATTGTCGCCCGCCGCATAGATGCCGAGGCCGAGCGGCGTTGCCAGAAACGCCTTCCAGAGCACGAGGACGGCGACGAGCAGCAGGAAGGCGACCGGCGTGTGGCCGGCGAGCGTCGTCGAAAGCCAGCCGGGAATGAAGCCGCCCGGACGCGGCAGGAGGATCAGCGCGACGCCGGTGATGATGAAGGAGCCGGCCAGCGTCACGATGATCGCCGGCAGGCGCAGATGCGCGACGATGGCCCCAGTGACAGCGCCGATGGCAAGGCCGGTGAAGGCGACGGCGAGGAAGCCGCCCGGCACGCCGAGGACGCCCTCCATGGTGGTCGCGGCGATGACCGCGCCGAGGCTGACGAGCGGGCCGATGGCGAGCGTGATGCCGCCGTTCAGCATCAGGAGCGCCTGCGCCATGGTGACGAGCGCCAGCGGGAACCAGTTCTGCGTGAACTTGGAGAAGCCGCCGACGGAAAGGATGCCTGGAAAGAGCACGGCATAAAGGATGAGGAAGGCGGCGACGACGAGGTAGAGGCCGCCGAGGCCGCGATTGCGACGGCGCTGGACGGCGCCGTAGAGCCAGCCGGAGGACGAAACGGTGCTCATGCGGCCGCTCCCTTTCTGTCGATGCCCATGGCCGCGCCGACGATGGCCTCTTCACTGATGGCGTCGCCCGACAGCGTCGCCGCGACGCGGCCCTCGCGCAGCACCACGACGCGGTCGCACAAATGCACGAGCTCGGGCGTATCGGAGCTTGCGAGGATGACGAGCCGGCCCTCGGCGGCGAAGGCGCGCAGCATGAGATAGATCTCGCGCTTGGTCTCGATGTCGACGCCGCGCGTCGGATCGTTGAGCAGCAGCACGGACGGGTCGAGCGGCAGCCACTTGGCGAGCGCCACCTTCTGCTGGTTGCCGCCCGAAAGCGCCTGCACCGGGCGGGCGACGTCGCCCTTGATGGTGAGCCGGCGGGCGAGATCGGCGATCAGCCCGGTTTCCGCGGCCCTGTCGCGCAGGCCCCCGCGCGCAAGCCGGCCGAGGGAGGGCAGGATGAGGTTGGAGGCGATGGAATGCGGCAGCACCAGCCCCTCGTGCTTGCGGTCGGCCGGCACATAGACGATGCCGGCCGCATTGGCCGCCTCGACATGGACGGGCAGGCCGTTCTTCCCCGAGACCTCGGCCTTGTCGGCCCTTGCGGGGATCGCGCCGTAAAGGCCGAGCAGCAGGTCTTCCTGCCCCTGCCCGACAAGGCCGCCGATGCCGACGATCTCGCCCGCGTGGGCGGAAAAGCCGATGTCGCGCACGAGGCCGGCGGAAAAGCCCTCGACGCCGATGCGCAGCGCGCCGGGAGCGGGAACGGGGCGCGGCGGGAAGAGATCGCCCGTCTCGCGGCCGACCATGAGGCGCACCAGCCCCTCCCCGTCGATGCCGGCGAGCGACTGGTCGGCGGTGACGCCGCCATCCTTCAGCACGGTGACATGGGAGCAGAGCGCCTGCACCTCGTTGAGGCGATGGGAAATGTAGAGCAGCGCCGTGCCGCGGTCGCGCAGCGTCTCGATGAGGCGGGCGAGGATGCCGGCCTCATGGGCGGAGAGCGAGGAGGTCGGCTCGTCGAGGATGAGCACGCGGGGCTTGCGGAAGAGCGCCTTGGCGATCTCCACCATCTGGCGGCGGCCGAGCGCGAGGTCGGCGACCGGCATGTCGAGCGGCTCGGTGAGGCCCACCATGTCGCAGACCTCCCGCACGCCGCGGTGGAGCGCGGCATAATCGATGAGGCCGAAGCGGCGCGGGAAGGCGCCGAGGCCGATATTCTCGGCGATCGACAGGTCGGCCGTCAGGCTCAGCTCCTGCTGCACCACGGCGATGCCGGCCGCGCGGGCGGCGGCCGGGCTGAAGCGCCCGACCGGCTTGCCGTCGACGGAAATCGTGCCGCTGTCCGGCTGGAGAGCGCCGGACAGCAGATTGATCAGCGTGGATTTTCCCGCGCCGTTCTCGCCGAGCAGGGCGTGGACCCTGCCCGGCAGAAGGGCGATATCGACGCCCTTCAGAACCGGATTGCCGAAAAATCCCTTGAACACCTGCCGGGCTTCCAGCAGGGGCCTTGGTTCCGTCATGACGGCGTCCTCTTCGGCTTTACTGCGCGATCAGCTTGTCGAACAGCGCCTGGTCGTAATCCGAATAGATGTAGCCGTCGGCCGGGAACTGGTCGGCGCGGGCGAGGTAGCCGTCGATCGAGCTGTCGTCGATGACCGGCAGCGGCACCTTGATGAAGGCGGGAACGTCCTTGCCTTCCAGCGCCTGCACGGCCGTGTAGACGGAAAGCGCGCCCAGCCAGTTCGGCTGCATCGTCGCCCAGCCCTTCAGGCCCTTTTCCTTCCACAGCTCCAGGAACTGGCGGGCATTCTCGCCGGTGATCGGAACCTGCTCGCGGCCCTGGCGGTCGAAGGCCATGACGGAACCGGCCGAAAGCGCGCCGCCGAGCGAGAGCACGCCGTCGATCTCCGGATTGGCGAAGAGCAGGCTCGTCATCGCCTCCTGCGCCGGGGCGACATTGTATTCGGTGTTCGTCTCGGTGATGATCTCGAGGCCCGGATTGGCGTCGAGCACCGGCTGGGCACCCTTGCGGCGGTCGTCGCTGACCGAGATGCCGGCCGGGCCGTTCATGACGATGATCTTGCCCTTGCCGCCGAGCTGGTCGGCAAGCCACTTGGCGGCGCCCGCGCCCCATTCGTTGGAATCGGTGTTGATCTTCGCCGTCACCTTGTCGGTGTTGACGAGGCTGTCGAAATTCACGACGGCGATGCCCTTGTCGCAGGCATCCGAGATGACGCGGTCGAGCGCGTTGGACGAGCCGGCGATGACGACGATGGCGTCGACATTGGCGTCGATCATCGACTGGATGTGCTGGATCTGCGTCTGGGCGTTGCCCTGCGCGTCCGTGATCATCAGGTCCTTGACGAGGCCATCCTTCTTCAGCGTCTCGACCTCGGCGGCAATCGTGCCTTCGGTCTGCTTCATCCAGGTCGGCACCGAATAGATGTTGGCCCAGCCGATCGTGTAGGGCGCCTTGCGATCGCCCTTGATGCAGTTGGCGGCGGCCGACGCCGTGCCGGCGCCAAGGACGAGAAGAGCCGCGGCGGCAGCGGCACCCGCGAGAAGGCGGCTGCGCAGCGAGGCGGACGGGCGGTGCTTGGAAATGTTCATGTCGATCCCCTTTTGTGCGGCAGCAGGAACGGGCTTGCCATCCGTATATGTCCAATATAATGTACATATGATCTTTATACCGGACGGCGCGATCTTATGCCGATTTTCCTGCCTCGCAAGAGGGGCATGAAAATTTCCCTGCCGGGGACGGAAAACGAGCGGATTGACAGATGTCGCAGCCGGCGTGACAAGCTGGCGCGACGAAAAGCGGGGACCCACGCGAATGGATGCAATTGCAGACGATGCAGGCGGCAAGCGCGCCCGGGGGCTCGACCGGGCCTTCGAGATCCTCGATTTCCTGCGCCAGAAACGCCAGCCGCTGAAGCCGAACGAGATCGCCGCGCAGATCGGCGCGCCGCGCTCATCGGTCTACGAGCTGGTGAACCTCCTCTTGCGCAACGGCATTCTGGAATTCACCGGCGGCGAGGGCCGCGTCTATCTCGGCCGCAAGCTCTATTTCCTCGGCGCGGCCTACGAGAACCATTTCGATTTCACCCGCGAATGCGAGGCAACACTCGACCGGCTCGCCGACGAGACGCGCGAAACCGCGCAGTTCTGCATGCTGGACGGCAACAAATACACGGTCGTGCGCATGCGCGAGGGCGCACGCCCCTTCCGCATCTCCACGGACATCGGCCAGTCGGTGCCGATCCCGTGGACCGCCTCGGGCCGGCTTCTGGTCGCCCATATGACGGATGCGGAGATCCTCGCCTTCATCCCCCCGGAGGATTTTCGCCTGCCGGGTGGCGAATGGCTCGATCCGCAGGCGTTCCTGGCGGAGGTTCGGCAATCGGCGACCGAAGGCTTCTTCACCTTCAACAGCATCGTCGACAGTTTCACCCACTGCTTCGCCGTGCCCGTCATGGACGAGGAAGGCCATGCCGCCGCGACGCTCTGCCTCGTCGCCCCGCGCGCCGACGGCCTTGCCAATCGCGACCGCTACCTCGCCTGCCTGAGGGACGCCGCCGCCGGCCTCAGCCACGTTCCGGCACGGGCAAAACGCGCCTGACCCGCCTATCCGGTCCGGTTGGATAGCCAGCGATCCATCCCGAGCGCGGCCGCCCGGCCTGTCGCAAGACACGCCGTCAGCAGGTAGCCGCCGGTCGGCGCCTCCCAGTCGATCATTTCGCCGGCGACGAAGACGCCGGGCAGCGCCCTCAGCATGTAGTCCTCGTCGATGGCGTCGAACCTCACGCCGCCCTCCGACGAGATCGCCTCGGCAATCGGCCGCGTGCGCACGGGACGGAGCGGCACCGCCTTGATCGCCGCCGCAAGAGCCCCGGGAATCAGCCTGGCGACATCGGGAATGCAGGCCCGCAGCAGCGCCGCCTTGACCCCGTCGAGCCCGGCGCCCTTGCGCAGCCGGGTGGAGAAGCTCGCCTTGCCACCCTGCCGCGCGAGATCCGCAGCCAGCCGCTCCACCGTGCGGCCCGGCGCGAGATCGAGCGTCAGAATCGCCGTCCCGGTCCCGTCCAGCGCATCGCGCAGCGCTGCCGCATGGGCATAGATCAGGCTGCCCTCGACGCCCGAGGCCGAGATGACGAATTCGCCGGGGATCGTCCCGGCCGCCGAGCGCGCCGTAACGCCCTTGACCGGCGCGCCCGCGAATTTCTCCACGAAGAACGCGGGCCAATCGACATCGAAACCGCAATTGGCCGGCCGGAAGGGCGCGATATCGACGCCCCTTTCGGCAAGCGCACCGACCCAGGCGGCATCCGAGCCGAGCCGCGGCCAGCTCGCCCCGCCGAGCGCCAGGAGGATCGCATCGAAGGCCATCGTCACCGCGCCGCCGGGCGTCTCGACCGCCAGCCCTTCCGGCGCGAAGCCCGTGCAGCGGTGGCGCACGCGGATATCGACCCCCTGCCCTTCCAGCCGCGCCCGCCAGGCCCGCAGCAAAGGCGAGGCCTTCATCACGGTCGGAAACACCCGGCCGGACGAGCCGACGAAGGTCTGCGTGCCGAGCCCTAATGCCCAGTCCCGCAGATCGACCGGCGGGAAGGCATCGAGCGCCGCGCGCAGATGCCCGTTTGCCGCGCCGAAACGGATGGCGAAGCGCTCATAGGGTTCGGAATGGGTGATGTTGAGGCCCGACTTGCCGGCCAGCAGGAACTTTCGCCCGACCGTCGGCATCGCCTCCAGCACCGTCACGGCATGGCCCCGCGCGGACAGCATCTCTGCCGCCATCAGCCCGGCCGGCCCACCGCCGACGATCCCGATCCGCCCTGCCATCTCGTTCCCGCGCGTTGAAAACCTTCGCTGCCCTCATAAATCGTCTCCGCCGGCTCCGCCAGCCGGTGTATGCTCGTTCGAGACAGCAAGGAGACGGACATGGAGATCACGCGCAACGGCACCAGCCCCTCGACGGCAGGCCCGGCCGCCTATTTCACCGGCACCGTGCGGCTCGACACGCCTTTCAAGGCCGAAGCGCCCGGCCGTGCCGGCGGCGCGATCGTCACCTTCGAGCCAGGCGCCCGCACCGCATGGCACACCCATCCGCTCGGCCAGACCGTCATCGTCACGTCCGGTCTCGGCTGGGCGCAGCGCGAGGGCGGCCCCGTCGAGGAGATCCGCCCGGGCGACGTCGTCTGGTTCCCGCCGGGCGAAAAGCACTGGCACGGCGCCACCGACCGGACCGCCATGACCCATGTGGCCATCGCCGAATCGCAGGACGGCACGCCGGTGACCTGGCTGGAACCGGTGACGGACGAACAGTATCTCGGCAAAGGCTAGCCCAAGCCCGCGGATGAAGGTGCCTCAGCCGGAAAGGCCCGGCGCCTCGTGCCCGGTCTGGGCGACATATTCGGTATAGCCGCCCGGATACTGGTGGATGTCATCGCCGTTGAGCTCCAGCACCCGGTTCGACAGCGCGCCGAGGAAATGGCGGTCGTGCGAGACGAAGAGCATGGTGCCCTCGTATTCCGACAGCGCCTTGATCAGCATCTCCTTGGTGTCGAGATCGAGATGGTTGGTCGGCTCGTCGAGGATGAGGAAGTTTGGCGGATCGAACAGCATCGCCGCCATGACGAGCCGCGCCTTCTCGCCGCCGGAAAGCACCCGGCACTTCTTCTCCACGTCGTCGCCGGAAAAGCCGAAGCAGCCGGCCAGCGTGCGCAGCGGCCCCTGCCCCGCCCGCGGAAACTCCGCCTCCAGCCATTCGAACACGGTCAGGTCGCCGTCGAGGAGATCCATCGCATGCTGTGCGAAATAGCCGACCTTGACGCTCGCCCCGATCGTCACGCTGCCGGCATCGGGCGCCGCGGCACCGGCGACGAGCTTCAGCAGCGTCGACTTGCCCGCGCCGTTGATGCCCATCACGCACCAGCGTTCCCGGCGGCGGACCAGGAAGGTGAAGTCCCGATAGATCGCCCGGCTGCCATAGGCCTTGCCGACATTCTTGAGGCTGACCACGTCTTCGCCCGAGCGCGGCGCCGGCTGGAACTCGAACATCACCGTCTGGCGCCGACGCGGCGGCTCGACGCGCTCGATCTTGTCGAGCTTCTTCACCCGGCTCTGCACCTGCGCGGCATGCGAGGCGCGCGCCTTGAAGCGCTCGATGAACTTGATCTCCTTGGCGAGCATCGCCTGCTGGCGCTCGAACTGCGCCTGCTGCTGCTTCTCGTTCTGTGCGCGCTGCTGCTCGTAGAAGCCGTAGTCGCCGGAATAGGTGGTCAGCGAGCCGGCATCGATCTCGATGATCTTGTTGACGATGCGGTTCATGAACTCGCGGTCGTGCGAGGTCATCAGCAGCGCCCCGTCATAGCCCTTGAGGAACTGCTCCAGCCAGATCAGGCTTTCGAGGTCGAGATGGTTGCTCGGCTCGTCGAGCAGCATGACATCCGGCCGCATGAGCAGGATGCGGGCGAGCGCGACGCGCATCTTCCAGCCGCCCGAGAGCTTGCCGACATCGCCGTCCATCATCTCCTGGCTGAAGCTGAGGCCCGCCAGCACCTCGCGCGCCCGGCTCTCCAGCCCGTAGCCGTCGAGTTCCTCGTAGCGCGCCTGCACCTCGCCGTAGCGCTCGATGATCGCATCCATCTCGTCCAGCCGGGCGGGATCGACCATCGCCGCCTCGAGTTCGCGCAGCTCCGCCGCGACGGAGCTCACCGGCCCCGCCCCGTCCATCACCTCGGTGACCGCGCTGCGCCCCGCCATCTCGCCGACATCCTGGCTGAAATAGCCGATGGAGACATGCTTCTCGACCGAGACCTGCCCCTCGTCCGGCAGCTCCCGCCCGGTGATCATGCGGAAGAGCGTCGTCTTGCCCGCCCCGTTCGGGCCGACCAGCCCGATCTTCTCCCCGCGGTTCAGCGCGGCGGAGGCCTCGATAAAGAGGATGCGGTGGCTGTTGGACTTGCTGATATTCTCGATGCGGATCATGGAAGGAGGCCTCGTCGTGTCCGGCGCCCTATGCCATGACGCGCCGCCGGAAGTCCACCGGCTTCGCCGGCCGCATTGTCTTCGAGAGGGGGAATGCTCGCGGAAAAACCCGGCTCGTGCCGACCTGCAATTGTGCGCGCCCGTTCGCGGCGACCGCCCTTGCAAACCTCTCCGCCCTGATATTCCATCGCAAACGGGCGCGCCGAGGATCGGCCGCCCTGGAAGGCCTTTCCTCGCGAGGTGCTGAAAAATGGAACCCATCGAAACCGATCGCCTCGTTCTCAGGGCCTTCCGCAGGGATGACGCCGCCGACCTCCTTGCCTATCTGCGTGAACCCGGCGCCAGTTGCTTCCTGTCGCTCAGGCTGGCGGACATGGAGGAAGCTGAAGCCGAGGCAGAGAAGAGAAGCGCGGACGGCGAGCATATGGCCGTCTGCCTGAAAGCCACGGGCCGCCTCATCGGCGACCTCTTCGCCGTGGCCGAAAGCGACACTTTCTCGGTCGGCTGGAATTTCAATCCCGATTTCGGCGGGCACGGCTATGCGCTCGAAGCTGCAAGGGCCCTGTTCCGCCATCTTTTCGAGAAAGGCGGCGCGCGCCGCCTCTACGCCTATGTCGAGGACCACAACGCGCCCTCGCAACGCCTCTGCGAAAGGCTGGGAATGCGCAAGGAAGGGCTGTTCGTGGAATTCGTCTCGTTCACCAGCGACGATGCCGGCAATCCGATCTATGAGAACACCATGCAATATGCCGTTCTGCGCCGGGAGTGGATGCCGGAGGCGGCCAGCGCCTGACCGCGCCGTCTCCTGAGCGATCGATGCGGTGCCGGCCGGCCCCGGCCGGGATCCCCTGCCTCAGGTCCGCGCAAGGGCGGCGCTGGCCGCATTGTGCCCCGACCGCACCTTCTTGCGATACTGCAGCGGCGACATCCCCTTCCAGCGCTTGAAGGCGAGCGTGAAGGGTGGCGTCGACGAATAGTCGAGCAGTCCGGCGATCCGCTCGATCGGGGCATCGGATTCCGTCAGCAGCCGCAGGGCCATGTTCTGCCGCACCTTTTCCAGTATTTCGGAAAAGCTGGTGTTTTCGCTCGCCAGCGTTCGCTGCAACCGCTTGACGTTGGTGCCCAGGGCTTCGGCAACCAGCTCGATATTGCAGTTGCCGGTGCCGATGACGCTCGGGATCGTCAGCTCCACGGTTACGGTGGCCGACTGGTCGTAGACCGGCAGTTGATCGATCCGGTAGCGGATGAAGCGGTTCACCAGCGGCTGGAACAGGCGGAAATTGCCGCTCGTCCTGAGCTGGAGGAGCGCGTCGGGGAAGACGAACTCGTCATGGGCGGCGTCGAACTCGATCGGGCAGCGGAAGATGTTCTCGTGCAGGGAAAGATCGGCCGGCTTCTTGTGGCTGAAACGGATGAGCGAGGGACGTTCGTCCGGCCTGTTACATGCCTTTCGCGCGAGCATCACGATGAGCGCGAATATATGTTCGGTCTGCTGGCGCGATGTCAGCGCGAAGGAATCGCACGTATAGCGGAAACATACCTCCCCCGGCCGGTCCGGCTCGACCTGCCGCAGCACATAGGCATTGGTGTGGTAGGTGAGCGATCTGAGGCCGAGATCCAGCCATTCGCGAAAATCGGCCGTCACGAATTCGAGCAGGGTGAGCGGGCCGAGGTTCTGGAAATGCGGCTGTGACGCGATCGCCCATTCCAGCCCGAAGGACGGCCTGCCGAGGCGCTGGGCGGAAAGCTCGAGCAGGATGGCGCAACGCCGGAACGAGACCAGCATGTCCACGTCCTTGAGGATGGACGGGGAAAGGCCGGCCTCGAGAAGCAGCGAATCGGGATCACCGCCGAGCTTCCTCGCAAGCTCGACAAAGCCGATCAGCGCGCAGGCGCGTATGTAGCTTCCGTTGGAGATCATGCACTGTCAAATGCCCCAGAAACGCAAGGTGCGCAAGATGTTGAAACTTTGCTTTTCCTGTCCTGCAATATTAAATATTGAAGTACTTAAAGATAAAAACAAGAACATTACATAATAAGTTCGCGGATTAGATATATAAAATTCCTATCTCTAAAACATTAACATGTAAAAATTAGACGTTACTTGTAATATTATACTTCCATTAATCATTGATTGTTACTAAAAGCTCATTATTGATTTGCAAGTCCTTAACTACGATTTGCACGAACTTGTTGTCCAAGGGGGCTTCAGAATGAGAACTTCCAATACACGGCGGCTGGCGCATAGCGATCTCGGAGCAAATCGTCGCAGAAGGTTCTGGCTTTCATCGGTAGCGCTGGCCGTGATCGCGATTTCGCCCGGCGCACCCTCCTGGGCGGGCAATTCGGTGACGGTTGGCGGAACGGACGCGAGCGCCTCTTACGTAAGTCCGACCACGGGGCAGGTGTCGGTCGCCAATGATTCGGGAGCGATCGGCGTCACCATCGATACCGCCATCGGAACGCCGGCAACGCCGGCCTCGGGCAACGGGGTCTACGCTACGTCGACCCGGTCGATCGACGTCAATTCGTCCGCCGACATCAACGCGACGGGCTGGGCGATCGGGATCGACAGCAACGACAACACGGCCGCCCCGTCGGAAGTGACCGTCACGGCGACAGGCGCCAATGTCTCGACCGGCGCCACGGCAGTCCAGATCATCGACGTGAACGGCGCGGTCAATATCGACGGCGGGGGCAGCGGAACGATCGACGGTGCCGATTACGGCATCTCCATTTTCGGCGGAAGCCCCGACGTTTCGATCACGAACTTCTCCTCCATCGTCGGCAACAACCGCTCGATCTACATCGACAGCAACAACGGCAATGTCTCGATCCAGGGCATCGGGCAGGTCGGCGACGCAAGCTCGGCCGACGACGGCATCTATGTCGACGCCAAGGACGGCGGCAATATAAATATCGGCGGGACGACCGCGATCGGCGCCGTCACCGGCGGCGACGACGGCATCGAGACCTACACGAACGGCACGGGTACGACGACGATCAAGGCCGGCAGGGTGACGGCCCGCGACATGGGCATCTATGCGCGCGGCGAACAGGGTGCAATGAACATCACCGTGGACGGCGGCACGGTCGAGGCCACCAACACGAACGCCATCGACGCCTATACGACGACCGGCCGCATCGCCGTTGCGGGCACCGCCGGTTCGGCCGTCGTCGGCGACGATGTCGGCATCCGCGCGGAGAGCGACGGCGGGGATGTGGAAATCTCCGGCTTCGACACCATCGACGGCCGCGGCTTGGGCATCTACGCCCTGAGCGGCGGCGGCGATCTGTCCATCCTGGACAACGGCCCGATCACAGCTATCGACGAGGCCGGCATCTACGCCAGCGCCGAGACCGGAAACGGCAGCGTGACGATCCGCGGCAATGGCGCGATCGACGTCACCTCGGGCTACGGCATCGTCGCCTCCTCCTACGGTACCGGCGTGACGACGATCGACCAGGCGGCCGACGTGACGGGCGAGCGGGCCATCGGAGCCTTCGCGCAACAGGGAGGGATCGTCATGGACCTCCACGACGCCACCTTCACCGGCACGTCCGGCAACGGCATCTACGCGCATACGGAAAACACCGGAGCCATCAGCATCGCCGGCACGGGCGGGGCGACCGTCAGCGGCGTCGCCACGGCGATCTATGCCGATGCGGACTTCGGCAACATCTCCATCCAGGGCATCGGCGGGGGGATCACCTCCAGCACCGGCGACGGCATCTACGCCAATGCCGATGCAAACGGCAACATCAACATCGGCGATACGGCCAGCAACGGCGCGATCTCCGGCAAGGACGACGGCATCGAAGCCTACACGACCGGAACCGGTTCCGTGACGATCGCCGTCGACCACGACGTCACGGGAACCGATACCCGCGGCATCGTGGCGACGGCAGCCGGAAGCGGCACGGTGAAGATCGACGTCGGCTCGGCCGCAACCGTCGCCGGCGACGATTTCGGCATGGTCGTCTTCTCGGGAACCGGCGGCTCGACCGTCAACAACGCCGGCACGATCCGCAACCTGCCCGATACCGGCGCGCCGGATTACACGACGGGCGAGGTCGCCTTCTTCAGCGACAACGGCGCCACTGTACTCAACAACACCGGCACGATCATCGGCCAGGTGGATGCGGACGGCGGCCAGTTGACCTTCAACAATTCGGGCTCGTGGTATGCGGGCAGCGGCGGCAACGACTTCAACAATGTCGACGACGCATTGAACAATTCCGGCACCATCTATATCCGCAGCGGCAACACCGCCTTCAACGGCCTTGAAAGCTTCCTCAACACGGCGACGGGCCTGGTCACCATGAGCTACAGCAACCCGGCCATTGGTCTGGCGAGCCCGTCCTATGCCAGGAGCGCGCTGGACACGCTGACCGTCGTCAACCTCACCACCGAGGCGGGGGCGCAGTTCACCTTCGACTTCGACGCGGCGGCGGCCAACAACGCCGCCGCCGGTTCCGACATTTCCGAGGACGGGATGGGAACGGCAGACACGATCGTCGTTTCGGGCATCGCAACGCCGACGGCCGGCACGATCGTCAACATCAACGCGCTGAACGGCGATGCCACCGGCAAGTGGGGTTCGGTCGCCCTCATCGCGGCAAACGGCGGCAGCGTGGCGACGCCCGTTCCCGGCGGGCATGTCACGGACTCCAGCTACTATATCTTCGGCACGAGCGATCTCGTCAGCGCCGCGACGGCCTATCACCTCGTCGATGACGGCATGGGCGGCGTCTATCTGCAATGGCTTCCCAACCTCACCGGCGCGACCCTCGGCGCATTCGCCGGCGGCGATCTGTCGGATCCGGCCTCGCCGGGCAGCGCGATCGCCTTCGCCGCTTCGGCCTTCTCCGGCATCGGCGGCATCGGTGGAATGGGCGGCCTGAACGGCGGCGGGGCGACCGGCGCGATCGGCGACCGGGCGGCCTTCAACACCAACCGCTTCGGCACTTTGGAAGACCGGAGCTGCGATGGCCAACACGCGCTGAATGCCTGGACGCAGACCGACGGCAATCTGCTGACGGGCCGCGGCTCGAGCGGCCAGAGCGCCTCTGCTTCCTTCGGCATCGAGCGTGACCTGTCGGATGTTTCCGGGGCAGCCTGCGGGCAGTTCGCCGCGGGCCTCTTCGGCGGGATCGGCCATGCCGGCATCGACTGGGCGACAGGCAGCTCCTCGATGCACAACTATTTCGCCGGCGGCTACGTCCGCTATTCGTCGGACACCGGCTTCTACGCCACCGCACTCGGCGCCGTATCCTGGGCGAAGGCAAATCTGACGAATTCCATCTTTGCCTCCACCGCCGACCAATCCTCCCTCGCCTTCGCCGGCACCGCCGCCGCCGGCTATGTCATGCCCGCCGGTGCCGACGGCTATCTCGATCTGCGCAGCTTCGCCTCTTACGGCACCGTCGACGGCAATGGATTTACCGACAGCACCGGCATCGTCGTCGACGGGTCGGACAACAGGATCGCGACCCTTGGCCTGACCGCGAGGTACATCCACGACCTCAGCGAGGCGACGCAGGGCTTCGTGGGCACCGGCCTCAAGTGGGCGCATGCCGAACGCAGCCTCTCCGCCTTCGGCACGGAAGCCAGCGGCAAGACCGATGCCCTCTTCGGCTCGGTTGCCGCCGGGGTCAGGAGCAGGCTGGCCGGGAAGGTCGACCTCGACGCTTCCGTCTATAGCGACTTTGCCGAAAAGGTCGCCACGATCGGCGGAAATGTCCGGCTGTCGGTCAAGTTCTGACCGCAGCCCGGAAAGTTCATCTCCCGCATCCACCCAAGCGAGCGGCAGATGATAAAGCGGCGGCTCCCCCCGGGCCGCCGCACCCGTTTCTGCCCGGCGAAACGCTTCGGGACAGCAGTCCAAGTCGGTCGCCTTGGCACTCCTGCATCACCTGGCAGGCATGCGGATCACAGCCGCCATGAAGGCTCGTGACCGCCCAGGATACAGGACGACAGAATTCGCAACGCGACATAGCCGATCATGGACACGGCCACGATCGGCACAACTGCTCGACGGTCGCTCCAGAACGACGACGAACGCCGCCATCAGCCCTTGCACGGCGCCGAAGAAGTAGCCGCCATCCCAAGGATTGCGCCAGGAGCGATGCTCGCCACGCCAACCGCAATTGCACCAGACCGCAAGACGGCCCGCTACCGTCCAAGCGGAAAACGCTTTCGAGAGAACACGCGGACAGCAGAAAGCCTCGGCTTTGCGATAGGAACAGGCATCCGGGAGACTCCGGCCAATGGCGCTGAACCCGCCATTCTCGCGCCAGGCCGGCATTCGTCATGCCAACGCCATCATCCTTTTTACGCCACCAAATCCCACGCTCCGGCCTCGCCGGCCTCGTCAACGCCGACCCACCAATCATCGTCTCGCCGGTCGTGCCTATATCGACATGAGGGGAAATCGGCTGCGGGAAGCAGAATGGCGGAGAGGGTGGGATTCGAACCCACGATACCCTTGCAGGTATGCCGCATTTCGAGTGCGGTGCATTCGACCACTCTGCCACCTCTCCGGATGCCGGTCGGCGCCCTGGGAGCGCGGGGCGGTACATAGCGGGTGTCGGGCGGGGTTGCAAGGGGGCAGAATGCATCTAAATGCAACGGTGACGGAAATCTCCTTGACAGTTTTCATCCACTCACCTATTGCGCAAGGTGCAGTGGCATGGGTCTTACCCGTGCCGCGACGATGGTTCTCGTGCCGCACTTTACCCGCATTGCGAGATCGGGCCGCGGGGACCGATAGAACCGGCGGCGCGCCAATGCCCCGCCATCCGTAGCGACTGACAAAAAGACGGCCGTGCCCTTGAGGGCAAAGAGCCGGCACGAACATGAAAGGATATAAAATGTTCGCAGTCATCAAGACCGGCGGTAAGCAGTACCGCGTGGCCGCCAACGACGTCCTGACAATTGAAAAGCTGTCCGGCGAAGCTGGTGCGAAGATCGAATTCACCGAAGTGCTGATGGTCGGCGTCGGCGCCGATGCCACGATCGGTGCGCCCTTCGTCGAAGGCGCCGTCGTGACCGCCGAAGTCGTCGAGCATGGCCGTGGCAAGAAGGTCATCGCCTTCAAGAAGCGCCGCCGCCAGAACTCCAAGCGCTCGCGCGGCCATCGCCAGCACAACACGACTGTCCGCATCGTCGATATCGCGGCAGCCGGCGGCAAGGCAAAGAAGGCTTCCAAGAAGTCTGAAGCCGAAGCCGTTGCAGCAGCCGAATAATCCGGACAGGTAAAGGAGAACTCCCATGGCACACAAGAAAGCTGGCGGTTCCTCGCGCAACGGTCGCGATTCCCAGTCCAAGCGCCTCGGCGTGAAGAAGTTCGGCGGCGAAGCCGTCCTCGCAGGCAACATTATCGTGCGCCAGCGCGGCACGCAGTGGCATCCCGGCGCCAATGTCGGCCTCGGCAAGGATCACACGATCTTCGCCCTTACGGCTGGCAATGTGAATTTCCGTACGAAGGCCAACGGTCGCGTCTACGTGTCTGTAATGCCGAAAGCGGAAGCAGCGGAATAAGCCGGTAGCGCTCTAAAACAGCCGGCGTCTCATCGACCCGGCTGATGCTACAGGTTTCGGACCTGCAGGAAAAAAGGGGAGATGAGGCAAGACCTTATCTCCCCTTTTTGCTCTGGAGGAACGAGCCATGCAAACCGAACTGTTGCGGGAAGACCAATCGCGGTCTCCCCAGGAAAGGCTGAGGCCCGACCGGTCGAGGACCGATTGCCCGATCTTGCTGTCGCAAAGGCTCGTCATGAGAGCCCCGCACGAAGACGACATCGACGCCCTTGCCCATCTCGCCAACAACGCCAACATCGCCACCATGGTCGCCCGCATGCCGCACCCCTACACGGTCGCGGATGCCGCCGATTTCGTGCGACGCACACGCGCCGGCGCGATTGGCAAGTGCGTCTATGCCATTACGAAAGCCGACAACGGCGCCTTCCTCGGCTGCTGCGGGATCGAGCCGCACGAGGACGGGCGCACGGTCGAGCTCGGCTATTGGCTGGGCGAGCCCTTCTGGAACCAGGGCTATGCCACCGAGGCGGCGCACACGCTGGTCGACATGGTCTTCCGCACCCGCGACATCGAGCAGATCGATGCGCGCTGCCGGGTCATGAACATCCCCTCACGCCGGGTCATCCAGAAGTGCGGCTTCCAGTTCCAGGCGACCGGCATGGTGCAGAGCCTCGCCGTCGGCGGCATGGTGCCCGTCGAATGGTACCGGCTGGACCGCAAGACCTGGGTTTCGCTGAAGAGCTGGGGAGGCATGCGATGAACGCCATGCAGCCCCAAAGGGAATGCGAGCGCGTCACCGGGCCCGGCCCCTGCCCGACCATCCGGACGGCGCGCCTCACCCTGCGCCCGCACCGCATGTCCGACGCGGACGCCATCGCCCAGTCGCTCGGCGATTTCGAGGTCACGCGCATGCTGGCGCGGGCCCCCGCCCCCTATGACCGGCAGGACGCGGCCGAATGGCTGGCGATCGCGACCGCCGGTCTCGACGACGGCTGGGCCTTCGCCATCACCACCGGAGACGACGTGCATATCGGCTGCGTCGCCTTCGAGCGGCACGGCGACACATGGGAACTCGGCTACTGGCTGAACCGCTTCTACTGGCGGCGGGGCTACATGAGCGAGGCCGTTCATGCGGCAACGGCGCGGTTCCTGATGCGAATGCCCGGCACGGACATCCAGTCCGGCGTCTTCGCCGACAATCCCGCCTCGCTGAGGGTGCAGGAGAAGACGGGCTTTTGCATCACCGGATGCAGCGACCTCTACTGCGTCGCCCGCGGAACGATGGTCCCGCACATCAAGACGCGGCTGGAGCCGGGCGACTTCCGGCCGGCGATGCCGCGGCGGTAAGGACGGGCGGGGCGGAGCGATCCGCCCCGCTTGCGCATCAGGAGAGCTCGAACCACACCGGCATGTGGTCGGAGCCGAAGGCGGTTTCATCGACCCAGGCGTCCTTGAGACGCTCCACGAGGCCGTGGCTGAGGAAACAGTAATCGAGGAAGAGACGGTCGGCATGGTCCCTGGGATTGATCCAGCTGAAGCTCGCCGCATGGCGCTTGCCGAGGCCGGCCAGCGCATCGACCGGGTTGGTGGCGCGGATCTGCCGTCCGTAGAGCGGATCGACGCCGCCGGCCATTTCGCAATATTCCGGCGATTCCGGCACCATGTTGAAGTCGCCCATCAGCACGTAGTCCTCGGGGACCGGCGGCTCGGCAAGGCCGAATTCGTGCGCGCCGGAAATGGCGCCGCCCTCCACGCCATAGAGCCGGGCGCGGTCCTTGAGGTAGCGGATCTGCGCGATGCGCTCGTCGCGATGGACATGGTCGAGATGGACGGAATAGACGCGGACCGGACCGCCGGGCGTTGCGATCACCGCCTCGGTGGCGCCGCGCTGCAGGTTCAGCTTGTCGAGGGTGCGCGTGCGCGGCAGCGGGATCAGGCGGGTCGACAGGATCGGCCAGCGCGAGAACACCATGTTGCCGAACTGGAAGCGGCGGTTGACCACGCGCCCCTTCTCGATCGCCGAGCCTGCATCGAGGTCGCTGGCCGGCCAGTAGACGGAATAGTGATTGGCGAGCAGCGTGCGCAGCTCCGCCACCATGTCGACATGGCCGTTGCGGTGGAAATTGCGGGTCACTTCCTGCAGCGCGATGATGTCGGCGCCGTGGATGCTGGAGACGATGCGCGGCAGGTCGAGGCGATCATCGAGGCCGATGCCGTACTGGACGTTGTAGCTGACGAATTTCACGATAGTCTTTGACCTCTGCGGGAAGCGTCTATATCGAAGACGGCAAAATGACCCTGACGATTAGAGTAAAGCGAACGGCGAGCCGATGAAGTTCCTGGACGAAGCAAAAGTCTATATCCGCTCCGGCGACGGCGGGGCAGGGGCTGTCTCGTTCCGCCGTGAAAAATTCGTGGAATTCGGCGGTCCGGACGGCGGCGACGGCGGGCGCGGCGGCGACGTATGGGTGGAGGCCGTCAACGGCCTCAACACGCTGATCGACTTCCGCTACCAGCAGCATTTCAAGGCCGCGACCGGCACGCACGGCATGGGCCGCAACCGCACCGGCGCCAATGGCGCCGGCGTGACGCTGAAGGTGCCGGTCGGCACGCAGATCTTCGAGGAAGACAACGAGACGCTGATTGTCGACCTCGTCACGGAAGGCCAGCGCTTCAAGCTCGCCGCCGGCGGCAATGGCGGCTTCGGCAACGCCCATTTCAAGTCCGCCACCAACCAGGCGCCGAACTGGGCCAATCCGGGCCTTGCGGGCGACGAAAAGACGATCTGGCTGCGGCTGAAGCTGATCGCCGATGCCGGCCTCGTCGGCCTGCCGAATGCCGGCAAGTCGACGTTTCTTGCAACCTGCACGCGCGCCCGGCCGAAGATCGCCAACTATCCCTTCACGACGCTGCATCCGAACCTCGGCGTCGCCACGGTCGACGGACGCGAATTCATCCTTGCCGACATTCCGGGCCTCATCGAAGGCGCGCATGACGGGATCGGGCTCGGCGACCGCTTCCTCGGCCATGTCGAGCGCACGCGCGTGCTGCTGCACCTCGTCTCCGCGCAGGAGGAGGATGTCGCCAAGGCGTACCGGACCGTCAAGCACGAGCTCGAAGCCTATGGCGGCGGCATCACCGACAAGCCGGAGATCGTCGCGCTGTCGCAGATCGACGTGCTCGACGAGGAGGAATTGAAGAAGAAGTCCAAGGCGCTCGCGAAGGCCTGCGGGAAGACGCCGCTGCAGCTTTCCGCCGTTGCCGGCGTCGGCATGACGGGCACGCTGCGGGCGCTCCGCGACATCATCGTTGAAGCCCAGGAATCCGGCGAGTGAGATGACGAAGAACCGCAAACCGCTCGGGAAACACCGCCGGATTGTGATCAAGATCGGCTCGGCCCTGCTCGTCGACCGGGCGACGGGCCTCAGGAAGGCCTGGCTCGACGCCATGTGCCGGGACATCGCGGCGCTCCGGGCGGGCGGCACGGACGTGCTCGTCGTCTCCTCCGGCGCCATTGCGCTCGGCCGTTCGGTGCTGAAGGTGCCGGCCGGGGCGCTGAAGCTGGAGGAAAGCCAGGCCGCGGCCGCCGTCGGCCAGATCGCGCTTGCCCGCGCCTGGTCGGAGAGCCTGTCGGCGGACGGCATCGTCGCCGGCCAGATCCTGCTGACGCTGGGCGATACGGAGGAGCGCCGCCGCTACCTCAACGCCCGCGCGACGATCAACCAGCTCCTCAAGCTCGGCGCCGTGCCGATCATCAACGAAAACGACACGGTCGCCACCACGGAAATCCGCTACGGCGACAACGACCGCCTCGCCGCCCGCGTCGCCACCATGACAGGTGCCGACCTGCTTGTGCTGCTTTCCGATATCGACGGCCTCTATACCGCCCCGCCGCATCTCGATCCCGACGCGCGTTTCCTCGAAACCATCGACGCCATCACGCCGGAGATCGAGGCGATGGCCGGCGGCGCCGCGTCGGAACTCTCGCGCGGCGGCATGCGCACCAAGATCGATGCCGGCAAGATCGCGACGGGCGCGGGCTGCGCCATGGTCATCGCTTCCGGCAAGGTCGACCATCCGCTGCGCGCCATCGAGGAGGGCGCCCGCTCCTCCTGGTTCGCACCCTCCGGCTCGCCGGTGACGGCGCGAAAGACGTGGATCGCCGGGCAGTTGCAGCCGGCCGGCCGGCTGGAGATCGATGCCGGCGCGGAAACGGCGCTTTCGGCCGGCAAGAGCCTGCTGCCTGCCGGCGTGCGCGGCGTCTGGGGTTCCTTCTCGCGCGGCGACACCGTCTCGATCTACGGCACGAACGGCCGCGAGATCGCCCGCGGCCTTGCCGGCTATGACGCGGACGAGGCGCGGCTGATCGTCGGCAAGAAATCGGCGGAGATCGCCGCCGTCCTCGGCTATGCCGGACGCGCCGCGATGGTGCACAGGGACGACCTCGTGGTGACCGGGCTTTCGGCGCCGACCACCCAGGCGGGAAGGGATTTGAGCCATGCTTGACCAGGCGAAGACCGACATCGACGGCCTGATGGCCGGGATCGGCCGCAATGCCCGCGCCGCCGCCCGCCCGCTCGCCATCGCAACGGCCGAAGCGAAGAACCGCGCGCTCGACGCCATGGCGGCGGAAATCCTTTCGAACCGCAACGCGATCCTCGCCGCCAACACCATCGACCTCGCCAATGCGAGGCAAAGCGGCGTCGCCACGTCCTTCATTGACCGGCTGACCCTGACGCCCGAGCGCATCGATGGCATCGCCGCCGCGATCCGCGACATCGCTGCCCTCAAGGACCCTGTCGGCGACGTCATCGCCGAATGGGACCGGCCGAACGGCCTTCACATCGAGCGCGTGCGCACGCCGCTCGGCGTCATCGGCGTCATCTACGAAAGCCGGCCGAACGTGACGGCGGATGCCGGCGCGCTGTGCCTGAAGGCCGGCAATGCCGTGATTCTCCGCGGCGGCTCGGACAGCGTGAATTCATCGCAGGCGATCCATTCCTGCCTCGTCGCCGGCCTGAAGGCCGCCGGCCTTCCCGAACACGCGATCCAGTATGTGCCGGTGACGGACCGTGCCGCCGTCGGCGCCATGCTGTCGGGCCTTGGCGGCGCCATCGACGTCATCGTGCCGCGCGGCGGCAAGAGCCTCGTCGCCCGCGTGCAGGGCGAGGCGCGCGTGCCGGTCTTCGCCCATCTCGAAGGCCTCTGCCATATCTACGTGGACAAGTCGGCCGACCTCGACATGGCCAAGAGGATCGTCGTCAACGCCAAGATGCGCCGCACCGGCATCTGCGGCGCGATGGAAACGCTGCTGGTCGACCGCGCCGTCGCCGATACGCATCTCGCGCCGCTCGTCGAGGGCCTTGTGGCCGCCGGCTGCGAAGTGCGCGCGACGGAGGAGATCCGCGCCCGCATCCCCGGCCTCGCCGCAGCGACCGAGACGGACTGGTCGACGGAATATCTCGACGCCATCCTCTCCGTCGCGCTGGTCGACGGCATCTCGGGTGCGATCGAGCATATCAACCGCTGGTCCTCCGCCCATACGGAAGCCGTCATCGCCGAGGACCCTGATGTCGTCGCGCGCTTCTTCACCGAGATCGACTCGGCCATCCTGCTGCACAACGCCTCCACCCAGTTCGCCGATGGCGGCGAATTCGGCATGGGCGGCGAGATCGGCATCGCGACCGGCAAGATGCATGCGCGCGGCCCCGTCGGCGTCGAGCAGCTCACCTCCTTCAAATACCGCGTGCGCGGCACCGGACAGGTGCGGCCCTGAGGTGACGGCGGACACGGTCGCAGAGCCCTACCTCAGGATGCCCCATGTCGAGAAAGGCATGGCGGTGGGCCTCTTCGGCGGCTCCTTCAACCCGCCGCACCAGGGCCATGCGCTCGTTGCCGAGATCGCCCTTCGCCGCCTCGGCCTCGACCAGCTCTGGTGGATGGTCACGCCCGGCAATCCGCTGAAGGACCATCGGCAACTGGCGCCGCTCGCCGAGCGCATCCGCCTCAGCGAGGCGATCGCGCCCGGCCCGCGCGTGAAGGTGACCGCCTTCGAGAAGCGGCTCGGCCAGAGTTATACGGCGAAGACGCTGGAGCGCGTGCAGGCGCTGAACCGCGGCGTGAACTTCGTCTGGATCATGGGCGCCGACAATCTCGGCACCTTCCATCGCTGGCAGAACTGGCGGAAGATCGCCTGCACCTTCCCCATCGCCGTCATCGACCGGCCGGGCTCGACGCTCTCCTATCTCTCCTCGCGCATGGCGAAAACCTTCGACTATGCCCGCGTCGATGAGGAGGACGCGATGTCCCTTCCCGGCCGCCGGGCACCGGCCTGGACCTTCATCCACGGGCCGCGTTCGGCGCTCAGCTCCACCGCCCTGCGCGGCCAGACGGCACCGGGCGGGACCGTTTAGAACCCTAGAGAAAACCATCCATCAGAAGTGACGTCTTGAAACCGGCACATATTGATGCCTACATTTGGTAGGTATCGGCGGCTTTTTGCCGGTATGGACGTGCTGTTTTGCATTCGGAAAGGAACGAACCTGACAACAGTGCACGCAAAGGGAAACGTCGTCGGCGTTTTCTCCAGGACCGCGGGACGCAGCGACGATGCCGCCGACCGGGCCCTTCAACTGGTCCTCGCCAGCCTCGAGGACTCCAAGGCAGAAGATATCGTCACCATCAACATTGCCGGGAAATCGGCGCTGGGCGACTACATGGTGGTCGTGTCCGGACGCTCGAACCGTCACGTCATGGCGATTGCCGATCACCTCATTTCGGATCTCAAGGACGAAGGCCTGGGCAATGCCCGCGTCGAAGGCCTGGAGGCGGGCGACTGGGTGCTGATCGACACGGGCGACATCATCATCCATGTGTTCCGGCCGGAAATCCGGGAGTTCTACAACATCGAACGGATGTGGGCGGCTCCCGAGATCGAGGACGGCACGGTACACTAGCAGTTCCGGCGAAAGCGCGACGCGGTTTTGCTGGAATGCGATGAAGACCTGACAAGACGCCGGGCGCCTGTCCGGCGAGGCAGAACGGCGGCGTCGTTTCGAGCGCCGCCCGAACGGACAGGGCACGGGCGATGCGGATTGGACTTTTTTCGGTTGGACGGCTGAAGGCCGGCCCTGAGAAGGAACTTGCGGCCCGCTATCTCGATCGTTTCGCGAAGGCCGGCCCCGCCGTCGGCCTGGAACTCGGCAGGCTGGCCGAGGTCGGCGAAAGCCGGGCCGGCAATGCCGAGACGCGCAAGCGCGAGGAAGCGGCCATGCTGGAAAAGGCGCTGCCCGACGGCGCGGTCCTGATCTTGCTCGACGAGCGCGGAAAGTCGCTCGATTCCCCCGCCTTCGCCGATCTTCTCGGCGGCTTCCGCGATGGCGGAAAGCGCGACCTGATGATCGCCGTCGGCGGCGCCGACGGGCTCGACCCCGCCCTTTACGAGCGTGCCAATGCCACGCTCTGCCTCGGCAGGATGACCTGGCCGCACCAGCTCGTGCGCATCCTGCTGGCCGAACAGCTCTACCGCGCCGTCACCATTCTTTCCGGCCATCCCTATCATCGGAGCTGACGGCGACGTCACGGCCGCGCAAGCCTCGCCGTCCAGGATGGCGAAAGCCGTATTTTCGCGCCGTTTGTTGGCGAAACCGGCAAATCAGCATAGAGCAGATCCAGGGAACGTTCGGGACGCGATGAGGAAAACCGGCACAGCCAATCCGGGTCGGAATGCCAGCCGCCTGTTGCGGCCGGCCTTGCTCTCGCTCGCCCTGTCGCTGGCCCTCCTTCCCCCGCCGCTCGCCGCCGAGCCGAACGAAGCAACCGCCGTTCTGGAAAAGACCGGCGCCCTGCCGAAGGCCGAACCCGATCCCGCCGCCGCGCTCGCCCTTCGCCGCGACAGCACGCGCCGCGAGCTCGACGCCCTTTCCCAGTCCATCACCGTCTCCGCCGAAAAGACCCGCCAGCTCGAAGCCGAGATCGCCGATCTCGACACGTCGCGCCAGAGCCTGCGCGAGGCGATCGTCCAGTCGGCGGCCAGGCGCAAGGCAATGGAGGAGAAGATCCTCGACGGCGAGAAGCGGCTGGAGGGCATGCGCGAGCAGGAAGCCGGCGTGCGCGCCTCGCTGCACGAACGGCGCGGCCTGCTTGCCGAAGTGCTCGCCGCCCTCCAGCGCATGGGCCGCAACCCGCCCCCCGCCCTGCTGGTGACGCCGGAGGACGCGCTCTCCTCCGTGCGCAGCGCCATCCTGCTCGGCGCCGTCGTGCCCGGCATCCGCAAGGAAACGGACACGCTCGTCGCCGACCTTGCCGCCCTCATGGACATCAAGAGCAACATCGACCGGGAAAAGACCGAGCTGACGGACGCCATGCAGGTGCGCATCGAGGAGGAAAAGCGCTCCGAGCTGCTGATCGCCGAAAACGAGGCACGGGCGGAAACCAACAGCCGCACGCTCGCCGCCGAGCGGCGCAGAGCCGAGGAGCTCGCCGCCCGCGCCACGAGCCTCGAGGGCCTGATCGGCAGCCTGGAGCGGGAGATCGGCTCGGTGCGCGACGCCGCCGCGCTCGCCCGCACCAAGGAAGAGGAACGCAGGGGCCAGACGGAGGCCGAGCGCGAGAAGGCAAGGGCGCTTGCCCGCGACAGCGTGCCCGACAAAAACCGTATTGCTCCGGCATACGAATTTTCACAGTTGCAGGCAAAACTCGACTATCCCGTGGCGGGAGACGTCCTGCGCCGGTTTGGCGAGGCGGATGGCACCGGCCACGATTCACAGGGGCTGATGCTCGCGGCCAATCCGGGCGCGCTGGTCACGGCCCCCTCGGACGGATGGATCGTCTTTGCCGGAACGTTTCGCAGTTATGGACGCATGATCATTCTCAATGCGGGGGAAGGCTACCATCTCGTCCTTTCCGGCATGGACAAGGTGAGCGTGCGGGAAGGGCAATTCGTCGTGGCGGGGGAACCGCTTGCGGTGATGGGTGAAAAAAGGGTCGCGAGTGTCAACGCTTTGACGCTGGAAACTGACAAGCCGACACTTTACATTGAATTCCGAAAGAACGGAAAACCGGTTGATTCCCGGCCGTGGTGGTCCGCAAAATATTCTGGAAAGGCACGCAATGATTCGTAGGGCTTCACTTGTTATTGTCGGTGCACTCATGGGTGCCACGGCCATGAGCGTCATCAACACGGTAACGCTGCCCGCCGAAGCCGCCGGCTCGTCGACCTATCGCGAGCTTTCCATCTTCGGCGACGTGTTCGAACGCGTGCGCGCGCAATATGTGACGCCGCCGAAGGAAGACCAGCTCATCGAGAATGCCATCAACGGCATGCTCACCTCGCTCGACCCGCATTCATCCTACATGAATTCGAAGGACGCCGAGGACATGCGCACGCAGACGCGCGGCGAATTCGGCGGCCTCGGCATCGAGGTCACGATGGAGGACGAGCTCGTCAAGGTCATCACGCCGATCGACGACACGCCCGCCGCCCGCGCCGGCGTCCTTGCCGGCGACTTCATCTCCAAGATCGACGGCCAGGACGTTCGCGGCCTGAAGCTGGAAGAAGCGGTCGAGAAGATGCGCGGCGCCGTCAACACGCCAATCAAGCTGACGCTGCTCCGCAAGGGCGCCGACAAGCCGATCGAGCTGACCATCATGCGCGACATCATCGCCGTGAAGGCCGTGAAGTTCCGCGTGGAGAACGATGTCGGCTACCTGCGCGTCATCTCCTTCACCGACAAGACAACCGACGACCTCGAAAGCGCCATCGCCAAGATCAAGGAAGACGTCCCGGCCGACAAGCTGAAGGGCTATGTCCTTGACCTGCGCCTCAATCCGGGCGGCCTGCTCGACCAGGCGATCAACGTCTCCGACACCTTCCTCGAGCGCGGCGAGGTCGTTTCGACGCGCGGCCGCGATGAGGCGGATACCCGCCGCTTCAACGCGACGCCCGGCGACCTCACCGACGGCAAGCCGGTCGTCGTCATGATCAACGGCGGCTCGGCCTCGGCCTCGGAAATCGTCGCCGGCGCGCTGCAGGACCTGCGCCGCGCCACGGTGCTCGGCACGCGTTCCTTCGGCAAGGGCTCCGTCCAGACCATCATCCCGATGGGCGACGCCGGCGCGCTGCGCCTGACGACGGCGCTCTACTACACGCCGTCCGGCAAATCGATCCAGGGCACCGGCATCACCCCCGACATCACCGTCGAGCAGCCGCTGCCGGCCGAACTGCAGGGCAAGGTCGAGAACGCCAGCGAATCGAGCCTGCGCGGCCACATCCAGGGCCAGAGCGAGACGGAAACGGGTTCCGGTTCGTCCGCCTATGTCCCGCCGGAGCCGAAGGACGACCTGCAGCTTCAATACGCGCTGGAACTCCTGCGCGGCCAGAAGACCGACCCGTCCTTCCCGGCCAATCCGGAAAAGGCGGAGCTGAAGAACTAAGACGCCCGCACAGGGCCCGTCACCCGGCGGGCCCTGTTCTCCACCGGACCTTTCGGCCAGCACGGACCGACCTTGGGCACAGACATTCACGCACCTCTCGGCCAGGACCGCAAGGCAAGGCCCGGACCGGCGGGACCCTCGCGGTTCTCCGCCGGCACCGTTATGTCTGCCCTCGTCGCCGCCGGTCTCCTCGGTTTTTCCGGCTGGACCGCCCTGGCGCCGAGCGGGCTTGCCACCACGCCCTTCGCGCCTCCGGCGGAGGAGGCCGCCGAAAGGACGAGCGGACCGGAAGCCGACCGGAAAACCGCCGAGGCAAAGGACGGCGTGCGCCGTGCCAACGGCCTTTCCGGCGCCCGCGTCGAGGAAACGCAGACCGGCAACGGCGATGTCGTGCGGAAATACTCGCCCGGCACGCGCGACGGCACAGGCCCGCTGCTCATCGAGGCGAACCGCGTCGGCCAGGACCCGCGCACCGCCGCCTTCCCCAACGAAGACCTGCTGGAAGACACCCCTGACGGCAAGATCCCCGTCATCGGCCTCGATGGCACGCGACCTCTGGACCAGTACGCCCGTCCGTGGTCGGGTGCCCGCGGCACGCGCGTCGCCATCGTCGTCGGCGGCCTCGGCCTCAGCCAGACGGGCACGCAGCGCGCCATCCGCGACCTGCCGGCCGAAGTGACGCTCGCCTTCGCGGCCAGCGGCAACAGCCTGCCGCGCTGGATGCAGGAGGCGCGCCGGGGCGGCCACGAGATCCTGCTGCAGGTGCCGCTGGAACCCTTCGACTATCCGCAGAACGATCCCGGCGCCTATACGCTGCGCACCGATTTCAGCGAGGCAAAGAACCTCGCCGAACTGCATCGCGCCATGGCGCGGATCACCAACTATACCGGCATCGTGAACTTCATGGGCGGGCGCTTCCTTTCCGATGCCGATGCCCTGGAGCCCGTGATCCGCGACGTCGCCAGCCGCGGCCTCGTGTTCCTCGATGACGGCAGCACGGCACAGTCGCTGTCCGGCACGATCGCCGGCGCCGTCGAGGCGCCGCATGCCTTTGCCGATCTCCAGCTCGATGCCGACCTGTCGCGCGAGGCGGTGCTGAAGAAGCTCGACGAGTTGGAACGCATCGCCCGGCGCAACGGCACGGCGATCGGCATCGCCTCGGCCTTCGACGAAAGTGTGGACGCGATCGCCAAATGGTGCGAGGAAGCACAGACCCGCGGCATCGAGATCGTCGGCGTCGCCTCGCTCGCAGCCGTTCCCGCCAAGAAATAGGACCTTTCGATGGGCAAGGAAAAGGACAAGTTGGTGAGGGCCGAAGACCTGCCGTACCGCCCCTGCGTCGGCATCATGGTGCTGAATGCGGACAACCGGGTCTGGGCCGGCCGGCGGCTCGCCGTCGGCAATTCCGAATATGACGGCTCGCCGCAGCTCTGGCAGATGCCCCAGGGCGGCATAGACAAAGGCGAGGATCCGCTGGAGGCGGCCTACCGCGAGCTTTACGAGGAAACCGGCATCCGGAACGTGTCGCTGATCGCCGATGCCGGCCGCTGGATCAACTACGACCTGCCGGCCCACCTGATCGGCATCGGCCTCAAGGGCAGGTATCGCGGCCAGACGCAACGCTGGTTCGCCTTCCGCTTCACCGGCAAGGAGAGCGAGATCGCCATCAACCCACCGCCCGGCGGCCACGAGCCGGAATTCGACGCCTGGGAATGGAAGGCGATGCGCGACCTGCCGGAGCTGATCGTGCCCTTCAAGCGCAAGGTCTACGAGGAGGTCGTCGCGACCTTCGCGCACCTGGCACCGTGACCGGGTCCGGGGGCAGGCCCGCACTTCGACACCGGCAGTACGGCCCTCAAACCCTCGATGGGTCATCCTTAGCCTTGAGCCGGGGATCCATGCGGCACCCGTGGCATGGATGGTCGGGGCGAGCCCGACCATGACGGAGGCGAGGCGACATGCCCCGACAAATAAAAAACCCCGGCAAAGCCGGGGTTTTCCATATCTGCAGGCGCAGAAAGCTTATTCGGCTTCGTTCGCCGGCGCGGCGTTGAGCTGGCCATACTTTTCCTCCCCGAGCTTGCCGAGCAGCTCGAGCTGCGTCTCGAGGAAGTCGATATGGCCTTCCTCGTCCTTCAGCAGTTCTTCGAACAGTTTCATGCTGACATAGTCGCCGGCCGCGTGACAGATGTCGCGCGAATTCTTGTAAGCCGTGCGGGCGTCGTATTCGCCCGCAAGATCGGCTTCCAGCACTTCCTTGACGGTCTGGCCGATGCGCAGCGGTGCGACGGTCTGGAGGTTCGGGTGGCCTTCCAGGAAGATGATGCGGGCGACGAGCTTGTCGGCGTGCTGCATTTCCTCGATGGATTCGGCCCGCTCCTTCTTGGCGAGAAGCGTGTAACCCCAGTCCTCCAGAAGGCGGTAGTGGAGCCAGTACTGGTTGACAGCACCCAGCTCGAGATAGAGCGCTTCGTTAAGCTGCTCGATGACTTTTTTGTCGCCTTTCAAGGTCCGCTCTCCTGTTTTCTTCATGGAATTGTTTGAGGCGGATCATGAAATCAAATATCTCGGCGTCCGTCGAGTCGCGGCGGGCGTGATACTGCTCCGTGGTGCGGATGATGATGTCGGCGACATTCGGGAAACAGCCGCAGCAGCGGCCGCGCTTCTGCATCGCATGATAGACTTTTGCGGGCACGATGAGCTGCCAACAGTCCTCGTCGAGGAGGCCGTTGATCGTGTCGACGATTTCCTTTTCGGTGATGAAATTGCAGCTGCAAACCAGCATTTCGTCTTGCCCATCATACGCAAAGCACTGAGTTTCCGGGATTAAGCAAAAGAGGACACCGGGTGTCAAGAATAAACAGGTCAGCCCTCCTGACTCATGAATTTAGACTCGTTCTAAACTTGAATAAAAATATCGTCTTTTCATGCAGTTATCGGTGACGCCATGGCCAAAACCGCGGCGCGGCCTGCGGCAAACTGACCGATCACATTTTGTTGCAAAACGCGCTCCCGGACGGCCCGTTGCCCATCCCGCCCGTCCGGGAGCGGACAGGAAAAGATCGAATCGCCCCGGGCAGGTGCGCGCCTGCGCTTATCCCATGGTCCCGGCATGCAAATTCGACCCTCGAAAAACGCTGGAAATCGTCTATATGACGGGCAAAGGAGAGCCCATGGCCCGCATTGACCAGACCGAGGATTGGCGCAACCGCCATGCCCCGACGATCAGCACGTTCGAATCCCTGGCGCTGGAGGCCTATGGCCACCTGCCGGAGGAGTTCCGGGCGCTGACGGGCAACCTCATCATCGAGATCTCCGAATTCCCGAGCGACGACGTTTTCGAGGACATGGCGCTGGAAACGCCCTTCGACCTGCTCGGCCTGTTCGAGGGCCGCGGCATCAGCGAGCGCTTCACCGTCGAGACCGGCGAGATGCCCAACCGCATCACCCTCTACCGCCGCCCGATCCTCGATTACTGGGCGGAGAACGAGGAAACCCTCGGCGACATCGTCACCCACGTCCTCATCCACGAGATCGGCCACCATTTCGGCCTGTCGGACGACGACATGGAGCGGATTGAGGCCAGCACGGAAATTGCGGCGGGGTAAGGGCCGAATTCATCGAGCCGCTCACCTCTTCGTCATGGTCGGGTTAGGTCCGACCATGACGAAGAGGTGAGCGGGCTTAAAACGCCGCCAGCCGATACCGGCCGCTGCCGCGGCAGCGTTGCCTTACTGCTCCGAAAGCTTGATATCGGGCGCATATTCCTTGCCCGGAACGTCCTTCACGACGGCCTGGCCGCATTGCATGAGCTTCGCCTCGGCATTGTAGGCATAGCTCGGCGAGCCATGCAGCTCCCAGCCCCTGTTCAGCGCCAGCGTCACCTTGTGGCAGAACGAGGCATCGTCCGGGCCGGTCAGGAAGCGATAGACTTTCATGCGTTTTTCTTTCTCTCGTTGATGAGGTCCGCCTTGGCGAGGAGGCGCTCCGCCTGCTCGGCATGGAGCTTCTCGACCATGCGGCCGGCGATGTTGACGACGGCCTTGCCGGCATTGTCGGGCGCGGCGAAGGCCGCGACGATGGCGAGCGCCTCCGCGGCCTCGGCTTCCGTCACGCCGTAGGCATCGTTGGCGATGGCGATCTGCGTCGGATGGATCAGCATCTTGCCGTCGAAGCCCATCTGGCGGCCCTGCCGGCATTCCGCCCGCAGCCCCTCCTCGTCGGCAAAGTCGTTGAAGACGCTGTCGACGACGTCGAGCCCCGACGCGCGGGCGGCCACCACCGCCTGAAGCAGCAGCGGCACGAGGAACGGACGGCCCGGAATGTCGGCGATGCCGGTTTCCTTGCGCAGGTCGTTGAGCCCGACGACGAAGCAGTCGAGCCGTCCGCCATGGGTGCGCCCCGTCTCGGCGATGGCGGCAAGGTTGAGGATGCAGGCGGCCGTCTCGACCATCGCCCACAGGCGCGGCCCGTCGTCGGCGCCCGCCTCCGAGAGCCAGTCGGCGACGGTGAGCACGTCCTGCGGCTCGGACACCTTCGGCAGCAGAACCGCGTCCGGCATGCAGTCGAGCACGGTTGCAAGGTCGAGCGCCCCGTCGGGACCATCGAGCGGATTGATCCGGATGACGTGCTCGCAGCCGGACGACCGGTCCAGCGCCGAGAAATGCGCGGCGAGCGCGGCTCGCGCCTCCGCCTTCTTTTCCGGCAGCACCGAATCCTCCAGGTCGAAGATGATCGCGTCGCAATCGAGCGCGGCGGACTTGGCGAGCGCCCGCGGATTGACGGCGGGAACGCTCAGCACCGAGCGGCGCAGGCGAAGCGGATGGTGGTGCGGTGTCCTGTTCATCCGTTCTTTGTGACGCGCTTTGCCGCAGGTCGCAAGCGCTACGAAATTCGGCCTTGCAATGGACAAAATCGCCCCCCACATTGCTTGACAGAGAAAGGGCCAATCAAAATGCAGCGCATCCGCTCCATCGTCTTCACCGTCTTCGCCATGCTGGTCGCCGGCGCGACGTTCCTGTTCGCCGCCTCCGTCGGCCTTGCCATCGCCGGCATCGTCGCCGTGCTGATGCTCGGCTCCATGCTTGCGAACAAGCTCCAGCCGGCCCCCGTGCGCGCCGCCGCCCGCAACGACCGCAGGGCGCCCGGACAGCGCGAGCCGCGCATCTGGAACGACGGCCGCGGCACGATCATCGACCTCTGACGAGGCTTTCCCCTGAAGGGATACCGGGCGTCTAGCACGCCCGGCTTTTGCGTTTGCGGCCGGCGATCAAGATTCTCCTTCAAATTCCGGGGAAACTGATCTAAACGCTTGGCCAACCGACATCACCGCATTTCGAGGGTTTTCGCATGGACAAGTTCGTCAAGCTGACCGGCGTCGCCGCGCCGCTTCCCGTCGTCAATATCGACACGGACATGATCATTCCGAAGGATTACCTGAAGACGATCAAGCGCACCGGCCTCGGCAAGGGCCTCTTCGCCGAAGCGCGCTACAACGAGGACGGCAGCGTCAACGAAAGCTTCGTGCTGAACAAGCCTGCCTACCAGAACGCGACGATCCTGGTCGCCGGCGACAATTTCGGCTGCGGCTCCTCGCGCGAGCACGCCCCCTGGGCGCTGCTCGACTTCGGCATCCGCTGCGTGATCTCCACGAGCTTCGCCGACATCTTCTACAACAACTGTTTCAAGAACGGCATCCTGCCGATCGTCGTCAGCCAGGAAGACCTGGACAAGCTGATGGACGACGCCAGCCGCGGCTCCAACGCCATCCTGACGGTCGACCTCGAAGCCCAGGAGATCACCGGTCCCGACGGCGGCCGCATCGGCTTCGAGATCGACGCCTTCCGCCGCCATTGCCTGCTGAACGGCCTCGACGACATCGGCCTGACGCTGGAGAAGGCGCCCGCCATCGACAGCTTCGAGAAGCAGAACGCGTCCGCGCGCCCCTGGGCCTGATCCGGTGCGCCGGCTGATCTCGTCCGGCTCCCCCTTCGAAACGACGGCGGGCTATTCGCGCGCCGTTGTTCAGGGCGACTGGTGCTTCGTTTCCGGCACGACCGGCTACGACTATGCCACCATGACCATGCCCGAAAGCGTCGAGGACCAGACGCGCAACTGCCTTTCCACCATCGGCAGGGTTCTCGAAGACGCCGGCTTCTCCTTCGCCGATGTGGTGCGCTGCCATTACTACGTGACCGAGGCGGCCTTCGCCGACCGCGTCTTCCCGATCCTCGGCGAGACGTTCGGCGCCATCCGCCCTGCCGCCACCATGATCGTCTGCGATCTGATCCGCCCGGAAATGCGGATCGAGATCGAGGTCACGGCGCTGCGCCGAGGCTGAACATCCCGCGCAAAAATCTTTCCTTTCGGCGATTTTCCTTGAACGGAAGTTGCGCTAAGAAGCGCGCGACCCTTTCCGTGACATCAAGGAAAATCCCATGACAGCGCGTACCCTCCTCCTTCTGCCAGGCGACGGCATCGGCCCGGAAGCCATGGCGGAAGTCCGCAAGATCATCGCCTACATGAACGCCGAGCGCGGCGCGGGTTTTACGACCGACGAAGGCCTCGTCGGCGGCTCGGCCTATGACGCCCATGGCGCGGCGATCTCGGAAGGCGACATGGAGAAGGCGCTTGCAGCCGACGCCGTGCTGTTCGGTGCCGTCGGCGGCCCGAAGTGGGATGCCGTTCCTTACGAGGTGCGCCCGGAAGCCGGCCTCCTGCGCCTGCGCAAGGACCTGAAGCTCTTCGCCAACCTGCGCCCGGCCATCTGCTACCCGGCGCTTGCCAACGCGTCCTCGCTGAAGCCGGAACTCGTCGAGGGCCTCGACATCCTCATCGTGCGCGAACTGACCGGCGGCGTCTATTTCGGCGAGCCGAAGGAGATCATCGACCTCGGCAACGGCCAGAAGCGCGGCATCGACACGCAGGTCTACGACACCTACGAGATCGAGCGCATCGCAGGCGTCGCCTTCGAGCTGGCCCGCACGCGCAATAACCGCGTCTGCTCGATGGAAAAGCGCAACGTCATGAAGTCCGGCGTGCTCTGGAACCAGGTCGTGACGGAAACGCACAAGCGCAGCTATTCCGACGTGCAACTCGAGCACATGCTCGCCGATGCCGGCGGCATGCAGCTCGTGCGTGCCCCCAAGCAGTTCGACGTCATCGTCACGGACAACCTCTTCGGCGACATGCTCTCCGACGTCGCGGCCATGCTGACCGGCTCGCTCGGCATGCTGCCGTCGGCCTCGCTCGGCGCGCCGGACACCAAGACCGGCAAGCGCAAGGCCCTCTACGAGCCCGTGCACGGCTCGGCGCCCGATATCGCCGGCAAGGGCATCGCCAACCCGATCGCCATGATCGCCTCCTTCGCCATGTGCCTGCGCTACTCGTTCAACATGGTCGAGGACGCCGACAACCTGGAAAAGGCCATCGCCGAAGTCCTCGACAGCGGCACCCGCACCGGCGACATCATGGCCGAAGGCTGCCGCAAGGTCGGCACCGGCGAAATGGGCGACGCCATCCTCGCCGCCTTCAGGAAGCTCTCGGCCTGAGAAAATCCCCCTCATCCGACCCTTCGGGCCACCTTCTCCCCAATGGGGAGAAGGAGAAATGCAGCCCCGGCCGTGTTCCCCTTCTCCCCTCGGGGAGGAGGTGCCGGCAGGCGGATGAGGGGGCCGATATCCGCTTGAAAGGTTCCCGGCGCAGGTGCTCCGGGAGCCTTTTTCGTTTGCGTCCCTTGAATTGCCGGCAGCGGCCAGCACATGGAAGCAACGCCGTATCAAGGGATGACCATGAACCGATCGCTCGCGACCTCCTCGCTCTGGATCCTCGCCGCCACCGCCGTTCTGGTCGTGGCCCTCGTCCCCTTCGATCCGCTGCTGTCGGAGCGTGCCCGGGGGCTGCCGGGCGCCGTGGTCGCCTTCAACGTGCGCATCACCGATTTCGGCACCTTCCGCTGGATGATCTACGGCTCCGGTTTCCTCGTCATCCTCGCCTATGTCGTCGGCCGGGCAAGCGCCGACGAGAGCACGGCGGGACGGGCGAGGACCGGCGGGCGGCTGTCGCTCTACTTCTTCCTGACGATCGGCGCGACGAGCGCGCTCGTCCATCTCGTCAAGCTGATCGTGGGGCGGGCGCGGCCGGAGCTTTTCGGCGAATACGGCGCCTACAGCCTCACGCCCTTTGCCTATGACGATCTCTATTCCAGCTTTCCCTCCGGCCACTCGGCGGCCGTCGGCGCCTTCTTCGGCGCCTTCTCCATGCTGGTGCCGCGGCTGCGCCCGCTCTTCCTCCTCGGCGCGCTGGCGATCGGCGTCTCGCGCGTCATCGTCGGCGCGCATTATCCAAGCGACGTGGCTGCCGGCCTGTTGCTCGGGCTGTGGACCGCGATTGCCACCGCCTATGTCTTCGCGCGCAAGGCGTGGCTCTTCCGCCTGGATGCGCGCGGCTGGCCCCTGCCGAAATCCCTGCTGCCACCGCCCGCCGAATGAAAAGCCGGCCCGTGTCGCCACGGGCCGGCTCGCCATGAATTCATCGGAAGGGGGTGATCAATCCATGGCGTGGATGTCGCGGTCCTTCGTTTCCGGCAGGAAGAGAAGGCCGATGACCAGCGTGATGCCCGCGAAGATGATCGGGTACCAGAGGCCGTAGTAGATATCGCCCTTGGCCGCGCTCATCGCGAAGGCCATTGCCGGCAGCAGGCCGCCGAACCAGCCGTTGCCGATATGGTAGGGCAGCGACATGCCGGTATAGCGGATGCGGGTCGGGAAGAGCTCGACCAGCAGGGCGGCGATCGGGCCGTAGACCATCGTGACGTAGATCACGAGGACGGTCAGCACGGCGATGGTCATGATCCAGTTCACCTGCGCCGGATCGGCGACCATGGTGAAGGCGCCGCCCTTGTCGACCGTATAGACCGGCATGTCGGCGGCCCCGGCGGCTTCTTCCGCCGTCAGCAGCTTGCCGGCAACGAGATCGGCCGAGGACATGGTGGCCTTCTCGCCGCCGCGAACGGCAGCCGCATCGAGGCCGAGTTCCGGGTTGGCCGCGATGAAGGCGTCCAGCTTGGAGTCCGGGACCTTCGCCGCGCCGCGAACCAGCGGATAGCCGGCATCGTGAAGCGCAATGTTGATGCCCTTGCGGAAGGCCGCCTCGTGCGCCTTGGCGTCGTCGCCGGAAGCGACGGCGTCGTAGCTGGTGATCGTCTCTTCGCCGATCTTGACCGTCGCGGCCGTCCCGGCCGGCGCCGTGGTGACGACGTCGTAGGGAACGGAGTTCTGCGTCAGGAACGAAGTGGCGATGTCGCACGAGGTTGTGAATTTCGCCGTGCCGGTCGGGTTGAACTGGAACTTGCAGTCGCCCGGAGCGGCGGTGACCGTGGCGCGGATCGTCGCCTGGGCCTGGGCCAGTGCCGGGTTGCCGGCCCAGGTCATTGCCTTGAACAGCGGGAAGTAGGTCAGCATGGCGAGCAGCAGGCCGGCCATGATGATCGGCTTGCGGCCGACCTTGTCGGACAGCCAGCCGAAGAAGACGAAGAAGCCGGAGCCGATGAGCAGCGCGACCGCCACCATGATATTGGCGGACTGGCCGTCGACCTTGAGCACGCCCGTCAGGAAGAACAGCGCGTAGAACTGGCCGGAATACCAGACGACGGCCTGGCCGACGACGGCGCCGAACAGCGCGAGCAGCGCGATCTTGGCGTTGCGCCACTGGCCGAAGGCTTCCGTCAGCGGTGCCTTGGAGCCCTTGCCCTCTTCCTTCATCTTCGCGAAGGCGGGCGATTCGTTCATCTTCATGCGGATCCAGACGGAAACGCCGAGCAGGACGACGGACACCAGGAACGGAATGCGCCAGCCCCAGGCGGCGAAAGCTTCCTTGCCGACGATGAACTGCACCGCGAGGATGACCACCAGCGACAGGAACAGGCCGAGCGTCGCCGTCGTCTGGATCCACGAGGTGAAGTAGCCGCGCCTGCCGTGCGGGGCGTGCTCGGCGACATAGGTCGCAGCACCGCCGTATTCGCCGCCGAGCGCCAGGCCCTGCAGCATGCGCAGCGCGATCAGGATGATCGGCGCGGCGATGCCGATCGTCGCGGCGCCGGGCAGGAGGCCCACGACGAAGGTCGAGAAGCCCATGATCAGGATGGTGACGAGGAAGGTGTACTTGCGGCCGACGATGTCGCCGAGACGGCCGAACACCAGGGCGCCGAACGGACGCACGAGGAAGCCCGCAGCGAAGGCGAGCAGCGCGAAGATGTTGCGCGTCGTCTCCGGATACTGGCTGAAGAAGGTCGCGCCGATATAGATCGCCAGCGAACCGTAAAGATAGAAATCGTACCACTCGAAGACGGTGCCGAGCGAAGAGGCGAAGATCACCTTCTTCTGCTCGCCCGTCATGGGCGCCGCCTTGGCGTTGCCCACGGTCGAAACATTGGCCATTTGTTTGTCCTCCACAAAAACGGCGTATCGGGGCAGCCCGTATGCGGTCCGGTGTTTCTCCCTAAAAACGCCGGGCAGGGTGCGCCTGATGAAAGGATGGCAGAAAACCAATTGTCATATCAGCGCTGCTTTGGGCTTATGACTTTCGGTGTACGACTTAAGTCGCGAATGCGGGGCAGCGGCCGTGAAACGCCCGATCGGCCACGGAACGCTTGACTCTTGGCCAGATGAGCGTATTCAGCACGCACGCAAGGGAACCGCCATGTATCGCTTTGGGATCGCCATCGCCCGCATGATCGCTCCGGCCTTCAACGCCGGACGGGTTCGCCATTGCGTGTCCATTTCCAAAACAACGGCCAAAACGACGACGAAAACCGTCTGACGTCTCTGGCCCACCGCTCTCTCCCCGGTATGGCCGGGGACCGAAACCCGCGTCACGGCCGGCGGGTTTTACCTCCTGACCCGCGGAGAGACAGAGAAAGAGAGCTTTAGACATGGGTTTCAAGATCGCAGTCGCCGGCGCGACCGGCAATGTCGGCCGCGAGATGCTGAACATCCTTTCCGAGCGCGGCTTCCCGGCCGATGAGGTCGTGGCGCTCGCCTCCGCCCGCTCGCAGGGCACCGAAGTCTCCTTCGGCGACAGGACGCTGAAGGTGCAGAACCTCGAGAACTACGATTTCTCCGACACCGACATCTGCCTGATGTCGGCCGGCGGCACGGTTTCGCAGAAGTATTCGCCGAAGATCGGCGCGCAGGGCTGCGTGGTCATCGACAACTCCTCGGCCTGGCGCTACGACGCCGACGTGCCGCTGATCGTTCCGGAAGTGAACCCGGACGCCATCACCCAGTTCACCCGCAAGAACATCATCGCCAACCCGAATTGCTCGACCGCCCAGCTCGTCGTCGCGCTGAAGCCGCTGCATGACCGCGCCACCATCAAGCGCGTCGTCGTCTCGACCTACCAGTCCGTCTCGGGCGCCGGCAAGGACGGCATGGACGAGCTCTTCAACCAGACCCGCGCCGTCTTCGTCGCCGACCCGATCGAATCGAAGAAGTTCACCAAGCGCATCGCCTTCAACGTCATCCCGCACATCGACAGCTTCATGGAAGACGGCTACACGAAGGAAGAGTGGAAGGTTCTCGCCGAGACCAAGAAGATGCTCGACCCGAAGATCAAGGTGACCTGCACGGCCGTGCGCGTCCCGGTCTTCATCGGCCATTCCGAATCGGTCAACATCGAGTTCGAGAAGGAAATCACCGCCGACGAGGCCCGCGAAATCCTGCGCGAGGCGCCGGGTTGCCAGGTCATCGACAAGCACGAGAACGGCGGCTACATCACCCCGTATGAATCGGCCGGCGAGGACGCCACCTACATCTCGCGCATCCGCGAGGACGCCACCGTCGAGAACGGCCTCAACATATGGGTCGTCTCCGACAACCTGCGCAAGGGCGCGGCGCTCAACGCCATCCAGATCGCGGAGCTGCTGGTCGCCCGCGGCCTGATCAAGGCGAAGAAGCAGGCCGCCTGACTGGAAACTGCATTTCGGTAAAAATGGCAACGTTCCGTTAACAGGTTATAAATAAAAGTCCCGGTTGTCCCGTCCAAGGGCAATCGGGATTTCGTTTTGGACGATTTCACGGCAAGGTGCGGTGACAGCAAAAGGGGAGCATGCCATGCTCCCGCAGCGGAATTGACGAGATCACGGGGTTTTTCATGGGCATGACAAAGAGCGTGGCCAGGGTTCTGGCCGCAATGATCGCCACGGCGGCGCTGCCGGCGGCGGCCGAGGCTGCCAGGTGCGGCAACGATGCGAGCGGTTTCCCGGCCTGGGTCGAGGCCTTCAAGGGTGAGGCGGCCGCGCGCGGCATCAGCCGCGCGACGCTGGACAAGGCCTTCGCCAATGTCGGCTACGCCCGCGCCACGATCCGCGCCGACCGCGGCCAGAAGAGCTTCAAGCTCTCGCTCGAACAGTTCATGCAGAAGCGCGGCGGCCAGGCGATCATCCGCCGTGGCAAGAGCCTGAAGCAGCAGAACGCCGCCCTCTTCAACCGCATCGAGGCGCGCTATGGCGTGCCGGCCGGCCCGCTGCTGGCGATCTGGGGCATGGAAACCGGCTTCGGCGGCTTCCTCGGCAAGGAGCACACGCTCTCGGCCGTCGCGACGCTCGCCTATGACTGCCGCCGCCCGGAATATTTCACCAACCAGCTCTATGCCGCCCTGCAACTCGTGCAGAACGGCACGCTGAGCACGACGGCACGCGGCGCGGCGCATGGCGAAATCGGCCAGACGCAGTTCCTGCCGGCGAACGTGCTGAAATACGGCGTCGACGGCGACGGCAACGGCCGCATCGACCTCGTCGGCTCGAAGGCCGACGCGCTCGCCTCGACGGCGAACTTCCTGCGCGGCCACGGCTGGAGCGCCGGTGCGGGCTACCAGCCCGGCCAGTCGAACTTCGGCGCCCTGCAGGGCTGGAACGCCGCCAGCGTCTACCAGCGCGCCATCGCCATCATCGGTGCGGAAATCGACGGCAACTGAGCCGGCATCCACGGCATTCGAAAGCCGGCGCGGGAAACCGCGCCGGCTTTCTGTCATGCACTCGGTCGTTTGAAGTCGCCCGTGGCGCCGTCCATGATCCAGAGCTCGCCGGTCGAGATGTCGAACCAGGCGCCGTGGAGCTGGAGACGCCCCTTCTCTTCGAGGATGCGAACGCAGGGGAACGTCCGCAGATTGGCAAGCGAATTGCGGATCGAGACGCGCTCCAGCGCGCGCTGGCGCTCGGCCTGGGTCAGCATTTCGGCACCCTGGATCTGTTCGGCGACAGGCTTGAGCATGCCCATCCATTTGCCGATGAAATCGCCGGGCGAGAGCGGCTCCGCATCCGGGTCGAGCGCGGCGGAAATGCCGCCGCAGCGGCCATGGCCCATCACGAGGATGTCGCTGACCTTCAGCGACTGCACGGCGAATTCGAGCGCGGCGGAGGTGGCGTGGAACTGGCCGTCCGGCTCGTAGGGCGGCACGAGGTTCGCCACGTTGCGCACGACGAAGAGCTCGCCCGGCCCGCTGTCGAAGATCGTCTCCGGCGCGGCCCGCGAGTCACAACAGGCGATCACGAGCGTCTTGGGTTTCTGCCCGGTCTCGGCCAGCGCCCTGTAGCGCGCCGACTGTTCGGCATAGCGCCCGGACATGAAGTTGCGGTAGCCATTCAGAAGACGATCGGGAAAGCGGTTCATGGTGTCGGAATACCCCGTGCGAGCGATCTACCGGATGAGGCCCCATCCGGATGTGCATAAACCACTCCGAAGCATGCGGCGCAAGACCGGATGTTCAGGGACGGCGGGTCTGCGCCGGGTGCACGAGGCGGCGCATGTGCACCATGGCCATGGGCGTCGCGATGCTGGAAGCGTCCTGCTCCAGCGTCAGCTCGTCGGCACCGCGCTTGGCCGTGCGCGCGACGATCTCGAAGACGCTGGCCGTCGCCGTCATCAGGGCCCGCTCCTCCGGCAGGCCCTCCATCAGGCGTGACAGGAAGATCGCCGACAGGAGGTCTCCGGTTCCGTTCGGCGGGTTGGGCACGAGCCGGTGTTCGGCCAGGAGCGCGTGGCGCCCGGAGAGATAGAGATTGCCCGTGCTGCCGGCCATCAGCGCCAGCGAGGACGTGACGAGCATGCGCGAGGGACCGAGCGAGAGCGCCGCGTCCATGATCGCCGCATTGGTCTCGAGCGGCGCGCCGGCAAGCCAGGCAAGCTCGAACCGGTTCGGCGTCGCGACGGAGGCGAGCGGGATCAGGCAGTCGCGGATCGCCACCGCCGTTTCTTCCGGCACGTAGAGGCCGCGATCGTCGCCGCAGACCGGATCGCACATATAAAGAAGGTCCGGATTGTCCGCCCGCAGGCTTTCGACAAGCCGCGCGACGGAGCGGGCCTGCGCGGCGCTGCCGAGATAGCCCGACAGCACCGCCTTCACCTCGCCGCGCCAGGGCGCGCGGATGAGGTCGGAGATGATCGCGTCGAAATCCTCCGCGGATATGGCGACGCGCGTGGCGCGGCCGTGGCCGGGATGCCAGGGCAGGATGACGGTCGGCAGCGCCCAGACCGGATGGCCGAGCGTCTCGAGCGCGAAGACGGCGGCCCGGTTGCCGACCGTGCCCCGCACCACATGGCTCGAAATCACGATGACGGTGCCCTTGTCGCTCTCGTTCATAGCCGGCTCCCTTTCCTGACGGCGAGTGATCGCAAGGGGGGCAATGCCTGTCAACGCCGGCACCGAAAATCCTTCCGCGCCGGATGGCCGCATCGGGCGGCTCCGGACGGTTTCGGGCTGCTTTTCGACGAGAAAAGCCGATTTTCATGACGAAACGACAGCAATATTGACCTGTTCCGGACAAAATCGATTGAATTTTCTCGCGATTCCACAAATTTCGTCGCAGGTATTTTTTCTTCTGCTAACGTCCCGGCATCGGATTCGAGGGAGCATTCCATGGGTGCCAGGACCAACGTGAAACGAGAAAAACACATCGAGGCCGCAAAGGCCGCAGCCGCCGCCCTCGGCGCAAAGACGCTCCAGCCCGACATTCTTTTCGGCCGTGCCAGCAAGGACGACCTGGAGCACTATACGGGCGAGATGCTGGCCGCAGCCGCCGCCCATGCGATGGCCGAGATCGAAGCCTTCGACGGCACCGAACCGCGCGTCACCGTCACCACGCTCCCCGGGGTCGATCCGCAGGGCGAGCCGGTTTCCGTGCTTTCCGTCACCGACCGCAACCAGCCCTTCCTCTACGATTCGGTGATGGGCGAGGTGACGAGCACGCATCGCGACATTCATCTCGCGGTCCACCCGATCCTCGTCGTGACGCCGGGCGAGGCGCCGAGGCTCTTCTCGCCCGACGAGGACAGCGATCCGCAGCACCGCGTCAGCCACATCGAGATCCACCTGTCGGAACTGTCGCCCGGCGAAGCCGCCTCGCTCGCCGAGCGCGTGAAAAGCGTGCTGGCGCAGGTTCACCTCGCCGTCGACGACTGGCCCGCCATGGTGAAGAAGATCGACAGCGCCATGGCGGACATGGAGCGCTATGCCAAGGCCAAGCCCGGCAAGGACGAGGCGCTGGCCTTCCTCACCTGGCTGCGCGCCAACAACTTCACCTTCCTCGGCATGCGGGAATACAGCTATTCCGGCAAGGGCGAGGCGGCGACGGTCGAACGCGGCGGCGAGGGCCTCGGCATCCTGTCCGATCCCGACGTGCGGGTACTGCGCCTTGGCAAGGACGCCGTGACGACAACGCCGGAAATCCTCGAATTCCTCGAGGGCCCGGATTTCCTGATCGTCACCAAGGCCAATGTGAAATCCGTCGTGCACCGCCGCGCCTACATGGATTATGTCGGCCTGAAGCGCTTCGACGAAAAGGGCAGGGTGATCGGCGAGCTGCGCATCGTCGGCCTCTTCACCTCCACCGCCTATACGCATGCCGCCGGCCAGATTCCGTTGCTGCGCTCCAAGGTGGAAGCGGTGATCGAGAACTTCGGCTACGATCCGAAGAGCCACTCCGGCAAGATGCTGATCAATACGCTGGAATCCTATCCGCGTGACGATCTCTTCCAGATCGATACCGGCCTGCTCGCCACCTTCTGCGAGCAGATCAACGAACTTTCCGACCGGCCGCGCATCCGCGTCCTGCCGCGCATCGACCGGTTCGACCGCTTCGTCTCCGTCATCGTCTACGTGCCGCGCGAGCAGTACGATTCCGATGTCCGCGAAAAGATCGGCAGCTACCTGAAATCGGCCTATGACGGCCGCGTCTCCGCCTATTACCCGGCCTTCCCGGAAGGCGGCCTTGCCCGCGTCCACTTCATCATCGGCCGCTCCGGCGGCAAGACGCCGCGCATTCCGCAAGGCAAGCTCGAACAGGCGGTGCGCGAGATCGCGACCCGCTGGACCGACCGCTTCGAGGCGCTTTCCGGCGCCGAAGGCGTGCGCCTCGTCACCGACCGCGGCTACCAGGAGGACTTCACCCCGGCCGAGGCCCATGCCGATCTTGCCCTGATCACCACGGCGACGCCGGAAAACCCGATCCGCATCGCCTTTTACCGCAAGGCATGGAACACGGATCTCGCTTCCGTCGAGCTGAAGATCTTCCATGCCGGCGAGCCGGTTTCGCTCTCCAGGCGCGTGCCGCTCCTTGAAAACCTCGGCTTCGGCGTGGTCAGCGAGCAGACGCACGACCTGACCGTCGCCGGCCTCGACGGCGACGAGCGCCGCGTCATCCTGCACGACATGGAACTTCGGCAGCGCGACGGGCAGGAGGTCAATCTCGCCAGGTTGAGCCCGATGCTGGAGGACGCCTTCCTCGCGGCCTGGCACGGCGAGGTGGACGACGACGCGCTGAACCGCCTGATCCTCACCGCCGGCCTTTCCGCCCGCGAGATCATGGCGCTGCGCACCTATTCGCGCTACCTGCGCCAGACCGGCATCGCCTATTCGCAGGGCTACATCGCCGATACGCTCAACAAGTATCCGGCCATTGCCGCCAACCTCTTCCGCCTGTTCGAGACCCGCCTCGATCCGAAGCTCTCGGACCGCCAGCGCGAGAAGAAATCCGCGGAGGTCGCCGCCGCGATCGAGGAAGCGCTCGCCGCCGTCCCGAGCCTCGACGAGGACCGGATGCTGCGGCGCTACGTCAACGCCATAGAGGCGACGCTGCGCACGAACTATTTCCAGAAGGATGCCGACGGCAGGCCGCGCAAGACGCTGGCGATCAAGCTCGACCCGAAGGCCCTCGACGGCCTGCCGGAGCCGCGCCCGTTCCGCGAGATCTTCGTCTACGGCGCGGAGGTGGAGGGCGTGCACCTGCGCTTCGGCAAGGTCGCCCGCGGCGGCCTGCGCTGGTCCGACCGCGCGCAGGACTACCGCACGGAAGTGCTCGGCCTCGTCAAGGCGCAGCAGGTGAAGAACGCGGTCATCGTGCCGGTCGGCGCCAAGGGCGGCTTCTATCCCAAGCAGCTTCCCGCCGGCGGCAGCCGCGACGCGGTCTTCAAGGCCGGCACCGAGGCCTACAAGACCTATATCCGCACGCTGCTCTCCGTCACCGACAACATCGTCGGCCAGGACGTCGTGCCGCCGGCCGATACGGTCCGCATCGACGGGGACGACCCCTATTTCGTCGTCGCCGCCGACAAGGGCACGGCGACCTTCTCCGACACGGCGAACGGGCTTGCCCAGGAGGCCGGCTTCTGGCTGGACGATGCCTTCGCCTCGGGCGGCTCGGCCGGCTACGACCACAAGAAGATGGGCATCACCGCCCGCGGCGCCTGGGAAACCGTCAAGCGCCACTTCCGCGAGATGAACATCGACATCCAGAAGACCCCCTTCACCGTCGCCGGCGTCGGCGACATGTCGGGCGACGTCTTCGGCAACGGCATGCTGCTGTCGCGCAAGATCCGCCTCGTCGCGGCCTTCGACCACCGCGACATCTTCATCGATCCGTCGCCGGATACCGACACGTCCTTCGCCGAGCGCCGCCGCATGTTCAACCTGCCGCGCTCCAGCTGGCAGGACTATGACCGCACGGTGCTCTCCAAGGGCGCGATGATCATTCCGCGCACGGAGAAATCCGTGACGCTGACGCCGGAAGCCCAGGCCGTGATCGGCCTCGACAAGGCCAAGGCGACACCCTTCGAGATCATGACGGCGATCCTGAAGGCCCCCGTCGACCTCCTGTGGTTCGGCGGCATCGGCACCTATATCCGCGGCCAGAGCGAGACGGACGCGGAGGTCGGCGACCGCGCCAACGACCCGATCCGCATCGTCGGCGAAGACGTGCGCGCCAAGGTGATCGGCGAGGGCGCCAATCTCGGCGTCACCCAGCGCGGCCGCATCGCCTTCGGCCTCAAGGGCGGCCGCTGCAACTCGGATGCCATCGACAACTCGGCCGGCGTGAACTCGTCCGACGTCGAGGTGAACATCAAGATCGCGCTCGCCTCGGCCATGCGCGAGGAGCGGCTGACGCACGCCAAGCGCAACGTGCTGCTCGCCTCGATGACGGACGAGGTGGCCCATCTCGTGCTGCGCAACAACTACCTGCAGTCGCTGGCGATCTCGCTGACGGAACGGCAGGGCCTTGCCAACCGCGCGCCGCTGACACGTCTGATGGACCGCCTGGAGGCCGCCGGCCAGCTCAACCGCAAGGTCGAGACGCTGCCCGACGACCGCACCGTCGCCGAGCGCTACCAGGCCGGCAAGCCGCTGACGCGGCCGGAGATCGGCGTGCTGCTCTCCTATGCCAAGCTGGTGCTGTTCGACGAGCTGGTTCATACCAGCCTGCCGGACGAGCCCTATTTCGAACCGATGCTGACGGGCTACTTCCCGGCCAGGATGCAGAAGGCCTATGCGGACGATATCCGCTCGCATCGCCTGCGCCGCGAGATCATCGCGACGATCCTCGCCAACGAGGTGATCAACCGCGGCGGCCCGGCCTTCATCAACACGCTCACCGACGGCACCGGCTTCGGCCCGGGCGATGCGGTCAAGGCCGCCATCATCGCCCGCGACGGCTACGGCCTGTCGGCGCTCTATGCCGGCGTCGATGCGCTGGACACCCTGGTCTCCGGCTCCGTCCAGAACGATCTCTACGAGGAGATCGGCCGCATCTATGCGTCCGTGACCGGCCTGCTTCTGACGACCGGCGCCGTCTCCGGCCCGATGGACCAGGCGGTGCACAGGCTGAAGCAGGCGCTCAGGCAGCTCCGCCCGCACCTTGCGACGCTGATTTCCGAGGCGGCCGCCGAAGAAGCCCGCCGCAAGGCCCATGCCTATGAGGACGAGGGCGTGCCGTCGGACCTCGCCGAGGAAATCGCCACGCTGTCGATGCTGACCTTCGTGCCGGAGGTCATGCTGATCGCGGCCGCGACAGGCGATTCGCTCGGCAAGACGGCACAGGTCTTCGCCGGCATCAGCGGCGCCCTCAATATCGGCCGCCTGCTTTCGGCAGCCGGCCGCATTCCGACCGGCGATCTCTACGAGGCCCTCGCCCTGCAGCGCAGCCTCGCCGACATCGCCAATGCCCGCCGCGACCTCGCAAGCGCCGTGCTGGCGCGTCACAAGGGTGACAAGGCCCCGCTCGCCGCCTGGCAGAATGCCGAGAAGGAGCGGCTTGCGCGCGTGACGGCGAACCTCTCGGCGCTGACGGAATCGGGCGAAGCCACCCTCGCCAAGGTCAGCGTTGCCGCGGGCGTCCTCAGCGACCTTGCGCAGGAAGGGGCGAAGTGAGACAGTCCCCTGCCGGCTGACGGATCAGGCATTCCGTTAGCCGGCTTCAGGACGGGCGCGGTCGTCGCCCCCGCAACCGAGGAGGGGCGATGACGATCGCAACGGAAAGCCGCAAGCCCCGGGCGGGCCGCCTCGGCATTGCCGGCTGGATGCTGTTCGACTGGGCGGCCCAGCCCTTCTTCACCGTCATCACCACCTTCATCTTCGGCCCCTATCTCGTCTCGCGCCTGACCGAAGACCCCGTGGCAGGCCAGGCGGCCTGGAGCTACACGCTCACCCTCGCCGGCATCGCCATCGCGCTGCTCGCGCCCGTCATGGGCTCCATCGCCGATGCCTCCGGTGCGCGAAAGCCCTGGATTGCCGCCTTTGCGGTGGTGAAGATCCTGTCGCTTTCCGCCCTTTGGCTGGCTGTTCCCGGCAGCAGCCTCGCCTTCGCCATGGCGATGGTCGTCCTCGCCACCGTCGCGGCGGAATTCTCCATCGTCTTCAACGATTCCATGATGCCGCGGCTCGTGCGCCCGGAAGACACCGGTCGCATCTCCAACATCGCCTGGGGCCTCGGCTATCTCGGCGGCATGATCGTGCTGATCGCCGTCGTGACGCTGCTCGCCGCCAATCCCGAGACCGGGAAAACCGCCATCGGCATCGCACCGCTCTTCGGCATCGACCCCGCTACGGGCGAGGACGCGCGCATCACCGGCCCGATCTCGGCGCTGTGGTACTTCGTCTTCATCCTGCCGATGTTCTTCTTCACCCCGGACCAGAGCCGCGGCCTGCCGATCGCCGCGGCCGTCCGCACCGGCTTTGCCGATCTCTCAACCGCGCTGCGCGACCTCAGGAACAAGCCGGGCATCCTGCGCTTCCTTATCGCCCGCATGATCTACCAGGACGGCGTCAACGGCCTGCTCGCGCTCGGCGGCACCTTCGCCGCCGGCATGTTCGCCTGGCGGACCTTCGAGCTCGGCATCTACGGCATCATCCTCAATGTCGTGGCAATCGGCGGCTGCCTCTATGCCAGCCGCCTCGACAGGCGCCTCGGCTCCAAGGCCGTCGTCGTCATGAGCCTCCTCTGCCTCACCGTCGCGACCGTCGGCATCGTCTCCACCGGCCCCGGCTTCACGCTCTTCGGCCTTATCCCGCTGCCGACGGCCGACAGCGGCGGCCTGTTCGGCACCGCGGCGGAAAAGGCCTATATCCTCTACGGCCTGCTCGTCGGCCTTGCCTTCGGCCCGGTACAGGCGTCCGCCCGCTCCTATCTCGCCCAAAGCGTCCATCCGGACGAGGCCGGCCGCTATTTCGGCCTCTATGCCCTTTCCGGCCGCGCGACGTCCTTCCTCGCGCCGCTCTCGGTGGGCATCCTCACCACCGCCACGGGCTCGGCGCGCCTCGGCATGATGGCGCTCATCGTCTTCCTCGTCGCCGGCTTCCTGCTCCTCCTGCGCACACCCTATCCGGCCGCGAAGGTCGAGGGCTGAAACGCAAGACGCCCCGCGAACGGGGCGTTTCGATTTTCTGGGAGCAAATCATGCTTCCCTCGCTACCGTCATCCTCGGCCTTGTGCCGAGGATCTGCCGACGCATCGAAAGATCGAGACGTTGCAAATGCTCGGGACTGGCCCGAGCATGACGAAAGAGCGTTGATGCGCTTTAATCAATGCCGGAAATGCCGCATGCCCGTGAAGACCATCGCGACGCCGGCCTCATCCGCCGCAGCAATGACCTCCGCATCGCGCATCGAGCCGCCCGGCTGGATCACCGCCGTCGCGCCGGCGGCGATGGCCGAGAGCAGGCCGTCGGCGAAGGGCAGGAACGCCTCGGAGGCGACCGCCGAACCGCGCGTCAGCGGCTCGGCGAGGCCCATGGCCTTCGCGGCTTCCTCGGCCTTGAGGCCGGCGATGCGCGCGGAATCGACGCGGCTCATCTGGCCGGCACCGATGCCCGCCGTCTGGCCGTCCTTGGCATAGACCACGGCATTCGACTTCACATGCTTGGCGACCTTGAAGGCGAACTTCATGTCTTCCAGCTCCTGCGCGGTCGGCGCGCGCCTGGTGACGACCTTCAGCTCCAGGTCCTCCACCATGCCGTTGTCGCGGCTCTGGACGAGGAGGCCGCCGGAAACGGTCTTGGCGGAAAGACCCGGAACGCGCGGATCGGGCAGGGCGCCCGTCACCAGAAGGCGCAGGTTCGGCTTGCCGGCGATGATGGCGCGCGCCTTCTCATCCGCGTCGGGCGCGATGATGACCTCGGTGAAGAGCTTGACGATCTCCTCCGCCGTCTCGCCGTCGAGCGTCGAATTGAGCGCGATGATGCCGCCGAAAGCCGAGACCGGGTCGCAGGCGAGCGCCCGCGCATAGGCCTCCTTCAGCGTCCTGCCGGTGGCGACGCCGCAGGGATTGGCGTGCTTGATGATCGCGCAGGCCGGGCCGTTTTCCGGCAGGAACTCGGCGACCAGCTCGAAGGCCGCGTCCGTGTCGTTGATATTGTTGTAGGAGAGCTGCTTGCCCTGCAGCAACGTCGCGGTGGCGACACCGGGACGGTTCTCGCCGGTGACGTAGAAGCCCGCCTTCTGGTGCGGGTTCTCGCCGTAGCGCATCTCTTCCTTGAGGACACCGCCGAGGACGCGGTGGCGCGGCATGGATATATCGAGCGCCTCGGCGAACCAGTTGGAGATCGCCGCGTCATAGGCTGCCGTGCGGGCATAGGCCTTGGCGGCCATCTGCTGGCGGAAGGCATAGGTGGTCGAACCGTCGGCAAGCTCTTCCAGAAGGGCGGGGTAATCGGCCGGGTCCGTGACGATGGTCACATAGGCGTGGTTCTTGGCCGAGGCGCGGATCATCGCCGGGCCGCCGATATCGATGTTCTCGACGGTGGTCGGATAGTCGCCGCCCTTGGCGCGCACCTCCTCGAACGGATAGAGATTGATGACGGCAAGGTCGATCGCGCCGATGCCGTGCGCCTTCATCGCCTCGACATGCTCCGCATCGTCGCGGATGGCGAGCAGGCCGCCATGCACCGAAGGATGCAGCGTCTTGACGCGGCCGTCCATGATTTCCGGAAAGCCGGTGACGTCGGAGACATCAGTCACCGCAAGTCCCGCGTCGGACAGCGCCTTGTGCGTGCCGCCGGTCGAAAGCAGCCGCACGCCCTTTCCGGCAAGCGCCCGGGCGAGGTCGACGATGCCGGCCTTGTCGGACACGGACAAGAGCGCCGTGCGGACGGCGACGCGATCGGGGGCGGGGATTTTCTTGGAAATGACGGCCATGGGACGCTCCGTTCTGACGGCCCGGGAGGAGGGGCCGGATGGTCATGCGCCCCGTTATCACAGGCGCCGCCCCGAGAAAACCGCGAAAGGACCGGAATCGCGGAGCATTTCGCCAATCGCCCTAGCGGCGCCGCACCAGCGACCACTGAATCTCCGGCGTCTCGCCGAGCGGCATGGTGAGCGTGAGTTGGCGGGACGGCCGCACGCCCGAGGGGTCGGCGAAGAAGACGTCGTCTTCCTCCTCCACCGCGACATCGAGGCAGGTGAGCGCCCAGGCCTCGCCATCGGGCGCCACCAGCCGCTTCTCGTTGTCGGAGGCGGGATAGAGCTGGATGGCGGGATGAATGTGGAAGCGCACCACCGCCACGCCTTCGACCGGCCCGTCCGGGTGGCCCGGCCTGAAGAAGCGCTCGCGCCCGCGGATCTCGTTGCCCGAGACCGCGACGAAGATGTCGCGCTCGTAGAGAAGGCCGAAGCGCTCCAGATAGCCGTCATGCGTCGCGGTCACGCCGTCGGCCCCGGACACGCGCTCGGCGCGCGAAACCTCCACCTTGCCGACGCCGCCCACGATGATCGGCCCGAGGAAGCGCGAGATCGAGATGCGCGAGGAGGACGTGTCGTTCAGCGTCGCCACCGAGTGGGCCGCCGTCATGCGCGCCATCTGACGCATGACCTCGCCGGCAAAGAGCGGGCGCCCGGAATTGACGATGAAGCGGTTCTTCCCCGAGGACATCTCGATGGAAAGCGTGCCCGCCGCCGCGGTCGCGGAAAGATCGACGGATCTCGGCAGGCCCGTATCCATCAGCACCACCGTCTCCTTCACGGCCAGCCGGTGGTAGCTGGTGGAGGGCAGGGCCTTGAAGGGCGCGCCGCCGGTCTCGTCGTAGCGCAACGCCGACATCAGCTCGTTCGCCAGCGTATAGGTCGCCCCGTTGAAAAGCGCGAGTTCGCCGCCCTGGTGGCGGAAGAAGCGCAGCGCCGGGAAGATGCGGTCGATGCAGGGAATAAGCTGCGACGGCATGTCATGGCCGAGATTGACATAGGTCTGGCGCAGCGGCAGCAGGTCGAGCAGGAGATCGAGCGCGGCGCGCGGATTGCGCGAGCAATGCCCGCCATCGGGCAGGATCTGCCGGTCGAGCTCCGCATCGAGATGCTGGGCCGCCTTGCGCATCCTCGAGACGGAAGCGGGCATGGCGATCGAGGCCATGGCGAGTGCGATGCGCACGCGCAGCCTTGGCTCGCCGTCGCGGGTCGTTTCGGCCACATGGCGAAGGTAGCGCACCTGGAAGGCAAGGCTCTTCAGGAAACGCCGGTAGAATGGGTAGTCGGCATCCTTGAGCACGACCGGGGAATGCGAAAGCCAGGCGATGATGCGCTTTGCCGTGACATCCGGCCGCCAGGCCAGCCCGCCGATCACGCGGCCGTGGCTTTGCAGCCAGTCGTCGACGATGAACCGCGCGGTCTGCGCCGCCTTTTCCGGATCGACCAGCCGCATATGCCGAAGCCAGCCGAAGGAATGAAGGCGAACGGCGAATTCCTCCGACGGCAATTCCAGCGCGAAGGGCGATTCGCCGTCGCATTCCAGAACGCGGCCCGCCAGCGGAAACCGCCCGGCCGTGATTTCTTCGCCGGCAAAGGAATCGGCGGGGTGAAGGTCCGTCGGCGCGACGATCAACCGGTCCGGCGTGCTGCCGGAAAATCGCATGGCACTGATGCGGCCGAGCGCAAGCCGACGCGAGAACCGGCGCCAACCCTCACGCATATACAGATAGAGAAGCCGCTGCCGGTCGGAAAGCTGCATGGTTAACGAATGCCTCCTCACCTATAGGTAGGCTGAGGAGGCAAGCGGCGTCAATTCACCGGATACTGATGGACTGTTGATGACGATGATGGCCTACCCGTTCCGGCGCAGGCGCACCGCGTAAAAGCCGTCCACCCCGCCTGCATGCGTTGCGGTCGCCGGCAGCATGGCGGGTGTCGTGCGGAATTCGCCGCGCGGCGTGACCGCCGCCTCAAGCCCAGGCCAGCCGGCAGGATCGACGGGATCGATCCGCCATTCGGGATTGTCCGCAAGCACCTGGGAAACCATGTCCTCGCCCTCGCTCGGATCGAGAGAGCAATTGGAAAAGACCAGCACGCCGCCCGGCTTCACCAGCGTCAGCGCATGGCGAAGCAGCCGTTCCTGCAGGCGCGCGAGCTTGGCGATATCGTCCGGCCCCTTGGTCCAGAGCACATCGGGGTGGCGGCGGATCGTCCCGGTGGAGGAGCAGGGCGCGTCGAGCAGCACGGCGTCGAACAGGATTTCGGGCCGGTATTCCGCCATGTTCGCCTCCACGGCCGTCGCCGACAGGCCGAGCCGCTGGAGGTTGCCGACCAGCCGTTTCAGGCGGTTACCGGACTGGTCGAGCGCCGTCACCTCGGCGCCGGCCAGTGCAAGCTGCGCCGTCTTGCCGCCGGGCGCCGCGCACAGATCGGCGACACGCTTTCCGGCAAGGTCGCCGAAGAGTTTTGCCGGCAGGCTCGCCGCCGCGTCCTGCACCCACCATTCCCCCGCCTCGAAACCGTCCAGCGCCGGGATGGCGCCGGAGGGGGCCGGCAGGCGCACCGAGCCGGTGGGCAGGACCGAGCCGCCGAGCCGCGCAGCCCAGCCTTCCGGATCGGATTTGACGGTGAGGTCGATGGCGGAGGGTTCCAGCAGCGATTCGCCGATACGCGCCGCGTGCTCCCGGCCATAGATCGTGACGAGCCGCTCAAGAAACCAGGCCGGAATGACGGAGACCGTGCGGGTGGCGGTGAGGTGCGAGGCCTTTTCGCGCGAAAGCCGGCGCAGCACGGCATTGGTAAGGCTGGCAAAGCGGCGGTTGCGCGGATCGAGCTGGGCCTGTTCCACCGCAAGGTCGACGGCCGAATGATCCGGCACGTCGAGATAGAGGATCTGCGCCGCGGCGACCGTCAGCACATGGTGCAGCGCCCGCGCGCCCTCGGGCAGGGGCGTGCCCACCAGCGTATCGAGGATGGCCTCGATGCGGGGGAGGTGGCGCAGCGACGTATTGAGGATGGCCCGGACAAGGGCGCGGTCCGCATCGTTCAGCTGGCGGTAGGCGGGATTGCCGTTTTCGAGGTCCAGCATGCCGTCGAGCGGCGTCTTGCGGTCCACGACGGCGGCAAGGATCTTGGCCGCCGCCTGCCGGGCGCGAAGGCCCGGCTTTTCCGGCAGGTTCGCGGCGTCTTCACCGGGGTTCTGCCGGCGGCCGGCGCCATGTCGTTTCGGGTGGGCTTTGTTTTTGCGCTTGTCGTCGTTCAAGACCAGGGACCTTTGGGCGGTTCGGAACCACCGCGTCCCCAGCCGGTCGTCGGGACGGAGCGCGATTTGCGTGTCGGATTATCAGCCCTGACCGGTTCCGTCGAGCGCGCCTGCATGCCGCGGGCCATTTCCTCGAGGGCGGCGATGCGGTTCTCGGTATTCGGATGGGTGGAGAAGAGGTTGTCCATGCGCTCGCCCGACAGCGGATTGATGATGAACATGTGCGCTGTCGCCGGATTGTGCTCGGCGGCCTCGTTGGGGATGCGCCCGGCGGCCATGGCGATCTTGCGCAGCGCCGAGGCGAGCGAGAGCGGACTGCCGCAGATTTCCGCGCCGCGCCTGTCGGCGGAATACTCGCGCGTGCGGCTGATCGCCATCTGCACGAGCATGGCGGCGAAGGGCGCGACGATCATGGCGATCAGCACGCCGACGAAGCCGAGCGGATTGTTGTTCTCGCGATTGTGCCCGCCGCCGAAGAACATGGCGAAGTTGGCGAGCATGGAAATCGCGCCGGCGATCGTCGCCGTCAGCGTCATGGTCAGCGTGTCGCGGTTCTGGATGTGGGCGAGTTCGTGCGCCATCACGCCCGCCACTTCCTCGTAGCTGAGCGCCTGGAGGAGGCCGGTCGAGGCCGCGACGGCCGCGTTCTGCGGATTGCGGCCGGTCGCAAAGGCATTCGGCTGGTCGCTGTTGATGACATAGACGCGCGGCATCGGCAGGCCGGCGTGCCGGGCGAGGTCGCGCACGATGCCGTAATATTCCGGCGCCGAACGCTCGTCGACTTCCTTGGCGCCGTACATCGACAGCACCATCCGGTCCGCGTTCCAGTAGGAGAAGAAGTTCATGGCGATCGCGACGAGAAGCGCGATCATCATCCCGCCCTTGCCGCCGATGAGCAGGCCCACGCCCATGAAAAGCGCCGTCATGACGGCGAGCAGCATGGCTGTGCGAACGGTGTTCATGCGTTTCCGACTCCTTTGGGTCTCTCACCCGGTTGCTGCACCCCCATGTCAAGGGTGTGTTTCACGTGAATCAGCGCTTTCCACAACGCCGTCACGCCCCTATATGATGGTTAGCCAAGAGGAATTCTTCAATATCCCGGGAAGGATGCCGAATTTCATGCAAAGCGACAACGACAATCATTCCGACGGCCGGAAGGTGCTTCCGCCCGCAGCCCTTCGCGCCCTCCAGGAGGCTGAGGAGCGGCGCAAGGCCGCCCCGCCCGTCGAGCGTGCGCCGGAAATCGGCGGCCGCGGCGGCGAGGACCCAGCCCGCTTCGGCGACTGGGAAATCAAGGGCCGGGCTATCGATTTCTGAGACTCCGGCTCACGACTTTGCTTGTGAAGCGGGTCGGGTGACGTTCAAGGAGGGGAATCACCCCTTAAAACGAAAACGGCGGCCAATGGCCGCCGTTTCGCTTTTATGTGGAAGCAATCAACCGGCCGCCTTGTTCTGCCGGTTGGCGATCAGGTCGTCCACGACGGCCGGATCGGCGAGCGTCGAGGTGTCGCCGAGCGAGCCGAAATCGTCCTCGGCGATCTTGCGCAGGATGCGGCGCATGATCTTGCCCGAGCGGGTCTTCGGCAGGCCGGGCGAGAACTGGATCTTGTCCGGCGTCGCGATCGGGCCGATCTCCTTGCGCACATGCTTGACGAGGTCCTGGCGCAGCGCATCGGTGCCTTCCTCGCCCGCCATCAGCGAGACATAGCAGTAGATGCCCTGGCCCTTGAGGCCGTGCGGATAGCCGACGACGGCCGCTTCCGAGACGAGATGGTGCGAGACGAGCGCCGATTCGATCTCGGCGGTGCCGAGGCGATGGCCGGAAATGTTGAGCACGTCGTCGACGCGGCCGGTGATCCAGTAGTAGCCGTCCTCGTCGCGCCGGCAGCCGTCGCCCGTGAAATACTTGCCCTTGTAGGTGGAGAAGTAGGTTTCGACGAAGCGCTTGTGGTCGCCATAGACGGTGCGCATCTGCCCCGGCCAGCTATCGACGATGCACAGGTTGCCGTCGGCGGCGCCTTCCAGCTCGTTGCCCTCGTTGTCGACGAGCTGCGGCTTGATGCCGAAGAACGGCCGCGTGGCGGAACCGGGCTTGAGGTCCGTCGCGCCCGGCAGCGGCGTGATCATGATGCCGCCGGTCTCCGTCTGCCACCAGGTATCGACGATCGGGCAGCGGTCTTCGCCGATCACATGGTAATACCATTCCCAGGCTTCGGGGTTGATCGGCTCGCCGACCGAACCGAGCAGCCGCAGCGAGGACCGATCGGAGCGCTTCACGAACTCGTCGCCGGCCCCCATCAGCGCGCGGATCGCCGTCGGCGCGGTATAGAAGATGTTGACCTTGTGCTTGTCGATCACCTCCCAGAAGCGGCCGGCATCCGGGAAGTTCGGCACGCCCTCGAACATCAGCGTGGTCGCGCGGTTCGCCAGCGGCCCGTAGACGATGTAGGAATGGCCGGTGACCCAGCCCACATCGGCGGTGCACCAGTAGACCTCGCTGTCCTGGTAGTCGAAGACGTATTTGTGCGTCATCGAGGCATAGACGAGGTAGCCGGCCGTCGTGTGCAGCACGCCCTTCGGCTTGCCGGTCGAACCCGAGGTGTAAAGGATGAAGAGCGGGTCTTCCGCCTTCATCTTCGCCGGCGGGCAATCGCGCGGCACGGTATGCACCTCCTGGTGATACCAGAGGTCGCGGCCCGGCGCCCAGCCGGTCTTGCCGCCGGTACGCCGCACGACCAGCACCTTGTTGACGATGACATAGTGCTTGGCCGCGATGTCGATGGCGATGTCGGTGTTTTCCTTGAGCGGGATCGGCTTGCCGCCGCGCACGCCCTCGTCGCAGGTGATGACGAAGGTGGATTCGCAGTCGACGATGCGGCCTGCCAGCGCATCCGGCGAGAAGCCGCCGAAGACGACCGAATGCACCGCGCCGATGCGTGCGCAGGCGAGCATCGCATAGGCCGCTTCCGGGATCATCGGCATGTAGATGGTGACGCGGTCACCCTTCTTCACCCCGTGCTTCTTCATCACGTTCGCCATGCGGCAGACGTGCTCGTAGAGCTCGTTATAGGTGATCTTCTTGTCGATATACGGGTTGTCGCCTTCCCAGATGATGGCGACCTGGTCGCCATGGGCTTTCAGGTGACGGTCGATACAGTTGTATGAGACGTTGGTGATGCCGTCCTCGAACCACTTGATCGGCACCTTGCCCTTGAAGGACGTGTTCTTCACCTTTGTATAGGGCTTGAACCAGTCGATCCGCATGCCGTGCTTGTCCCAGAAGCGATCCGGATTCTCGATGCTCTCGCGGTACCAGTTCTGATAGGTATCGTTGTCGATCAGCGCGCGGCTTTTCGCGGATTTCAGGACCGGGTAGGTCTTTGCGGACATGGTTTCCTCCCTAGACTGCCATGCACGGGGTCCGGTCTCCTCCGACCCCGCGGCTCCTGGCAGCATACATAACAGGTCAACATCTTCGGGCAATTAGACAAAAGGTCATTTGCGCTTGAAGAATTGCATTTCTGCGACAGTGGCGTTATAGAGGGCCGATTTCCCGGAACATAGTGGTTACGACCCACGGCCCGCGACACCGGCGCGGACGGACAGAAGGACTATATCCATGGCTCAACAGCTGCTCATGCCAAAGGCGACCGCGGTCTGGCTGGTCGACAACACGGCGCTGTCGTTCGACCAGATCGCCACATTCTGCAAACTGCACCCGCTCGAAGTGAAGGCCATCGCCGACGGCGAATCGGCCCAGGGCATCAAGGGCCTCGACCCCATCTCCACCGGCCAGCTCTCGCGCGAGGAGATCGCCCGCGCCGAGGCGAACCCGAATCACAAGCTGAAGCTTTCCGAACCGAAGGTCCGCGTGCCGGAATCCAAGCGCAAGGGCCCGCGCTACACGCCGGTCTCCAAGCGCCAGGACCGCCCGAATGCCATTCTCTGGCTCGTGCGCAACCACCCCGAACTCAAGGATGCGCAGATCTCGCGTCTCGTCGGCACCACCAAGTCGACGATCGAGCAGATCCGCGAGCGCACCCACTGGAATTCCGCGAACCTTGCGCCGATGGATCCCGTCACGCTCGGCCTCTGCTCGCAGATCGACCTCGACCTCGAGGTTGAACGCGCCTCGAAGGGCCGTCCGCTGCCGACCGCCGCCGAACTCGGCGCCACGCTCGAATCGGCACAGGAAACGGAAAAGCTGCCCTACAGCACCGACCGCGAAGAGGAGAAGGAGATCGACGCCGATGCCGTCTTCGCCAAGCTCAAGTCGCTGAAGTCGGCAACGCCGGACGAGGACGACGAGGACGACCGCTTCTGAGCCTCGCCGCACCATGAAAAATCGAAACCCGGCCGTTCGCACAGCCGGGTTTTTTGTTGGCGTCTTTTCGTCCGGGCGGAGACGGTCAGCCGATGCGCCGCTCCGACAGCACCGCCGTGATCTCCTCGAGGATCGTCGGATCGTCGATGGTCGCCGGCATCTTCCATTCCTCGCGGTCGGCGATCTTCTGCATGGTGCCGCGTAGGATCTTCCCCGACCGAGTCTTCGGCAGGCGTTTCACGCAGATCGCCGTCTTGAAGGCCGCGACCGGGCCGATACGCTCGCGCACCAGCGCGACCACCTCCTGCTCGACCACCGATGATTCACGTGAAACACCGCTCTTCAGAACGAGGAAGCCGGCGGGTAGCTGGCCCTTCAGAGCGTCGGCGACGCCGATGACCGCGCATTCCGCCACATCCGGATGACTGGCACAGACCTCCTCCATCGCGCCCGTCGAAAGGCGGTGGCCGGCGACATTGATGATGTCGTCCGTGCGCGCCATGACGAAGACATAGCCCTCCTCGTCGACATACCCGGCATCCGCCGTCTTGTAGTAGCCCGGAAACTCCGAAAGGCAGGCGGTGCGGAACCGTTCGTCGGCATTCCAGAAGGTCGTCAGGCAGCCCGGGGGGAGGGGCAGCTTGAGCGCGATGTTGCCGAGGGTTCCGGGCGGCACCTCATGGCCGGCATCGTCGAGCACATGCAGCTCGTAGCCGGGCATCGGCACGCTCGGCGATCCGTGTTTCACGGGCAGCCGGTCAAGGCCGAGCGGGTTGCCGACGATGGCCCAGCCCGTCTCGGTCTGCCACCAGTGATCGATGACCGGCACGCCCAGCACCGTCTCGGCCCATTGCACCGTCTCGGGATCGGCCCGCTCGCCGGCGAGGAACAGCGCCCGCAGGCTGGAAATGTCGTGGTGTTTCACGAGCGCGCCCTCGGGATCCTCCTTGCGGATCGCGCGGAAGGCCGTCGGGGCCGTGAAGAGGACGGACACCCTGTACTCTTCCACGACCCGCCAGAAGGCGCCGGCATCGGGCGTGCCGACCGGCTTGCCCTCGTAGAGCACCGTCGTGCTGCCGTTCAACAGCGGCGCATAGACGATGTAGGAATGGCCCACCACCCAGCCGATGTCCGACGCCGCCCAATAGACCTCGCCGGGCGCGACGCCGTAGAGCGCCCGCATCGTCCAGGCGAGCGCCACCATGTGCCCGCCATTGTCGCGGATCACGCCCTTCGGCTGGCCGGTCGTGCCCGATGTATAGAGGATGTAGAGCGGATCGGTGGCCGCGAGCGGGGCGCAGGGCACCGTTCGCCCCGCTGCCGCCTGCAGCGCCGGTCCGAGATCCACGTCGCGGCCATCCATGAGCGCGGCTGCCAGCTCCGGCCGCTGCAGCACGAGGCAGCGCTCCGGCTTGTGATGGGCAAGCGCGATCGCCGTATCGAGCAGCGGCTTGTAGGCGACCACCCGGTTGGGCTCGATGCCGCAGCTTGCCGTAACGATGAGCCTTGCCCCGCAATCGTCGATGCGTGTGGCCAGTTCGCTCGCGGCGAAGCCGCCGAAGACCACGGAATGGATGGCCCCGATCCGGGCGCAGGCGAGCATGGCGAAAATCGCCTCCGGGATCATCGGCATGTAGAGGATGACGCGGTCACCCTTCACGACACCATGATCGGCAAGCACGGCCGCCATCGCATTCACATGCGACAGGAGCTCGCCGTAGCTGTAGCGCGCCTTGCGCCCGGTGACGGGGCTGTCGTAGATCAGCGCCGGCTGGTCGCCGCGCCCGGCCGCCACATGCCGGTCGACGCAATTGTGACAGGTATTGCCGACCGCATCGGGAAACCAGCGGCCGTAGACGCCCTGCGCGGCGTCGAAGATTTCCGTCGGCTCCGTGAACCACTCGATCGCCCGCGCCACCTCGGTCCAGTGGGCGGCAGGATCGTCCCTCCAGGCACCATAGATCTCGGCATAGGTCTTGTTCATCGCATCCTCCATGCCCGGCCGCCGGGCGGCCGGTTCCTCCATGGAGAACAATAAGAGAGGGCGGCTCTTCCGCAAAGCCAGACGAAAGCCTGAGACCGGGGGATGCCGGCTTGCCCTTCGTCAAGCGGAAGAAGCGTCAGCGCGTGCCGAAGATCGCCGAACCGACGCGCACGCCGGTCGCGCCGAAGCCGATGGCGACCTCGTAGTCGCCGGACATGCCCATCGAGAGCTTGTCGAGGTTGCATCGCCCGGCGAGCTTGGCGAGCAGGGCGAAATGCGGGCCGGGATTTTCGTCCGCCGGCGGAATGCACATCAGGCCCTCGATGGAAAGGCCGAGCTCCTCACGGCAGAAGGCGACGAAGGCGACCGTGTCATCGGGCGCGATGCCGGCCTTCTGCGGTTCGAGCCCCGTATTGACCTGGACATAGAGCCGCAGCACGCGCCCCTGCCGCTTCATCTCCTCCGCGATCGCGCGGGCGATCTTCTCCCGGTCGACCGTTTCGATGACGTCGAACAGCGCCACCGCCTCGGCCGTCTTGTTGGATTGCAGCGGGCCGATCAGGTGCAGCTCGATGCCGGCCGTCTCGGCGCTCAGCTCCGGCCACTTGCCCTGCGCTTCCTGCACGCGGTTCTCGCCGAAGACGCGTTGGCCCGCGGCGATTACCGGGCGGATGGCCTCGGCGTCGAAGGTCTTCGACACAGCCACCAGCGTCACCGCCTCCGGCTTGCGGCCCGCTTCGCTTGCGGCCTTGCGCATCCGGCTGCGAACGTCTTCGAGACGATCCTGAAGGTCCATGGTCACTCTCCATCGGCTATGACGCCCCGGACCTAGCGAAATCGGCGCCGCTTGCCAAGCGCGGCCCGGAAAACTTGACGCTCCGGCGGTTTCATGATGAAGGTCTCGGCACCATATTCGCATGGGCGGACCGCCCGCCAAACCTCCAAAAGACTTTCCGGAAACATCAAAGACATGGCCACAGAACGCTACAATCCGCGCGATGCCGAGCCCCGCTGGCAGGCAAGATGGAACGACGAGAACGTCTTCCTGACGGATAACGACGACCTGCGCGAGAAGTACTACGTCCTCGAGATGTTCCCCTATCCCTCGGGCCGCATCCATATGGGCCATGTGCGCAACTATGCCATGGGCGACGTCGTCGCCCGCTACAAGCGCGCCCGCGGCTACAACGTGCTGCACCCGATGGGCTGGGACGCCTTCGGCATGCCCGCCGAGAACGCCGCCATGCAGAACAAGGTGCATCCGAAGGGCTGGACCTACGACAATATCGCGACGATGCGCAAGCAGCTCAAGTCCATGGGCCTGTCGCTCGACTGGTCGCGCGAATTCGCCACCTGCGACGTTGAATACTATCATCGCCAGCAGCACCTCTTCCTCGATTTCCTGGAAAAGGGCCTCGTCTACCGCAAGCAGTCCAAGGTGAACTGGGACCCGGTCGACCACACGGTTCTCGCCAACGAGCAGGTCATCGACGGCCGCGGCTGGCGCTCGGGCGCGCTCGTCGAGCAGCGCGAGCTGACGCAGTGGTTCTTCCGCATCACCGATTTCAGCCAGGACCTGCTCGATTCGCTGGAAACGCTCGACCAATGGCCGGAAAAGGTCCGGCTGATGCAGAAGAACTGGATCGGCCGCTCCGAGGGCATGCTGGTGCGCTGGGAAGTCGCCGACGCCGCCGGCCTGACGACCGAGAAGGACGTCACCGTCTATACGACCCGCCCCGACACGCTGTTCGGCGCCTCGTTCCTGGCGATCTCCGCCGATCATCCGCTGGCGAAGGAAGTCTCGGCGAAGAACCCCGAGATCATGGCCTTCTGCGAGGAATGCCGCCGCGCCGGCACCTCGCTCGCCGCGCTCGAAACCGCCGAGAAGAAGGGCATGGACACGGGCATCCGCGTCCGCCATCCCCTCGATCCCGCCTGGGAACTGCCGGTCTATGTCGCGAACTTCGTGCTGATGGACTACGGCACCGGCGCCATCTTCGGCTGCCCCTCCGGCGACCAGCGCGACCTCGATTTCGCCCGCAAGTACGACCTGCCGGTCGTGCCCGTCGTCATGCCGAAGGACGGCGACGCCGCCACCTTCGCCATTGCCGACGAGGCCTATGTCGGCGACGGCGTGATGATCAATTCGCGCTTCCTCGACGGCCTTAGCACCGAGGACGCCTTCGAAGAGGTGGCACGGCGCCTCACCGCCGCCACGCTCGGCAATGCGCCGGTGGGCGAGCGCAAGGTGAACTTCCGCCTGCGCGACTGGGGCATTTCGCGCCAGCGCTACTGGGGCTGCCCGATCCCGGTCATCCATTGCGACGACTGCGGCGTGGTGCCGGTCCCGAAGGCCGACCTGCCGGTGAAGCTGCCCGACGACGTCACCTTCGACAAGCCTGGCAACCCGCTCGACCGCCATCCGACCTGGCGCCACGTCGCCTGCCCGCATTGCGGCAAGGACGCCCGCCGCGAGACGGACACGATGGACACCTTCGTCGATTCCTCGTGGTATTTCGCCCGTTTCACCGCCCCGTGGGAAGACAACCCGACGGACCCCGCCGCCGCCAATGCCTGGCTGCCGGTCGACCAGTATATCGGCGGCATCGAGCATGCGATCCTGCATCTCCTCTATTCCCGCTTCTTCACCCGCGCCATGCAGGTGGCCGGCCATCTCGACCTGAAGGAGCCCTTCAAGGGCCTCTTCACGCAGGGCATGGTCGTGCACGAGACCTATAGCCGCGCCGTCGACGGCAAGCGCGAATGGGTGATGCCGGCGGAAATCCGCATCGAGGAAGTCGACGGCAAACGCCGCGCGACCCATCTCGAATCCGGCGAAGAAATCGCCATCGGCTCCATCGAGAAAATGTCGAAGTCGAAGAAGAACGTCGTCGACCCGGACGATATCATCGCCTCCTACGGCGCCGATACCGCCCGCTTCTTCGTCCTCTCCGATTCCCCGCCGGACCGTGACGTCATCTGGTCGGAAGCCGGCGTCGAGGGCGCCCACCGCTTCGTCCAGCGCGTCTGGCGCCTCATCGCCGAAGCCGCTCCCGCCCTCAAGGCAGCCGAAGCCCGTCCGGGAACGGAAGGCGAGGCGCTCGCCGTCTCGCAGGCCGCGCACAGGACGCTGAAGGCCGTGCAGGGCGACTATGACAAGCTCGCCTTCAACAAGGCCGTGGCGCGCATCTACGAATTCGTCAATGCGCTCGCCGCGCCGCTCACGACGGCCGCCGCCGGCAAGGCGTCGCCCGACCTTGCCGCCGCGCTGCGCGAGGCCGTCGGCATCCTGATCCGCATCGTCGCCCCGATGACGCCCCACCTTTCGGAAGAATGCTGGCGCGAGATCGGCGGCGAGGGCCTCGTCGCAGACACCGCCTGGCCGGCCTATGACGACCGGCTGGTGGCGGAAAACGAGGTGACGCTGCCGGTGCAGATCAACGGCAAGAAGCGCGCGGATTTGACAATCGCCCGCGACGCAGACCAGAGTGCGGTCGAAGAGGCCGTGCTCGCACTCGAGGCGGTCCAGGCCGCGCTCGGCGGCCAGCGTCCCAAGAAGATCATCGTCGTACCGCAGAGGATCGTGAATGTTGTTGTCTGACGGAACCGGCCTCTCGCGGCTCGCCAAGGCGCTTGCCGGCATCGCCCTTGTCGGCGTGCTGGCCGGCTGCCAGGTGCGCCCGCTCTATTCCACCGACGCCGGCACCGAGGCCAAGCTGGCCTCCGTCTCCATTTCGGAGGCGGACGACCGGGTGGAGCAGCAGGTCCGCAACGACCTGGTCTTCCTCTTCACCGGCGGCGGCGGCGAAGCGCAGTCCGCGGCCTATCATCTGGAGATGGACGTGAACGTGCGGACCATCGGCGTCCTCACCGACGTCGTGAAGGACAGAGCACGCGCCGGCCGCGTCACCGTCTCGGCGGACTACAATCTGACGAAGGCCGACACCGGCGAGACATTGGCATCCGGCAAGCGCTCCGCCGTCGCCATGGTCGATTTTCCGACGCAGGAATTCGCAAAGCTGCGAGCCATCCGGGATGCGGAGAACCGCGGCGCCCGCGAGCTTGCAGAACTGATCCGCGCGGACGTCGCAGCAGCCCTCGCCCGGCGCTGAACCGGCCATGGCAGAGGTCAAGTCGCACGAGTTCGATGCTTTCGTGAAACGCAAGCCCTTGCCCGCGCGGCTTTTCCTCGTCTACGGACCGGACCGCGGCCTCGTTTCCGAAAGGGCGGCCGCGCTCGCGGCGGCGAGCGGCGTCGATCTCGATGATCCCTTTTCCGTCGTCAGGCTGGATGCCGGCGAAGTCGGCAGCCAGCCGGGCCGCCTGGTGGACGAGATGAACGCCATAGGCCTTTTCGGCGGTGATCGCCTCGTCTGGATCCGCAACGCCGGCAGCGAGAAGGGCATCGCAGACGGGCTCGACATCCTCGCCGCCATGCCGGCCGGCACATCCACCCTCATCATCGAAGCGGGCGACCTCAGGAAGGGCGCCGCCCTTCGCAAGGCTGCCGAATCCGCTTCCCAGGCCGTCGCCATCGCCTGCTACGCGGACGACGGCCGCGCCCTGCAGGCCCTGATCGATCAGGAGCTCTCGGCCGAGGGCCTGCGCATCTCCCCCGCCGCTCGCCAGCGCCTCATCGACACGATCGGCGGCGACCGGCTCGCCTCGCGCAACGAGCTGCGCAAGCTTGCCCTTTACTGCCGCGGCAAGGAAGTGGTGGAAGAGGAGGATGTGGAAGAGATCGTCGGCGATGCCAGCGCGATTTCCACCGACGATGCCATCGATGCCATCCTCAAGGGCGACCGTGAAGGCTTCCTGCATGCGATCCAGAAGATCGTGTCGTCCAAGACGCCGGTGTTTCTGGTCCTGCAGGGTTGCCTGCGCCAGTTCCAGCTTCTGGAACTGATGCGCGCCGAAATGGATGAAAAGCGCGCACCCGCCGCGCAGGCCATGGCGACGCTCGGACGCCATCTGCACTTTCGCCGCAAGCCGTTCGTCGAGAATGCGTTGAAGACCTGGACCGCGCCGGCGATCCGCCGGGAAACCCAACGTCTCCAGGCCGCCATCCTGCAAAGCCGGCAGCGCCCTGCGCTGGAGGATACGATCGCCATGCACACGATGCTCGCAACCGTACTGCAATCTGCGCGGCGCTGAATCCGGCTAAATAATCTACCGCCGCTCAAGAAGCCGGCAGATTTCCTCAAGTTGTTCGAGCGTCTTGTAGGCGATGCGAAGATGGCCGCCGTTGCCCTTATGGTTGACGGTTACGTCGAGGCCGAGCACGTCCGACAGCGTGCGCTCCAGCGCCATTGTGTCGGCATCCTTTTCATCCTTTCGCGGCACCTGGCCATGGCTCGGGTCGCCCTGCGCCTTGATGTCGTGCTGCGCGATACGCTCGGCATCGCGAACGGACATGCCTTTGGCGACGATCGTCTTCGCCAGCGCGACCGGATCGGAGGTCGGTATGAGCGCACGTGCATGACCGGCGGAAAGAGACCCGGAAGCAAGCATTTCGCGCACCGGCTCGGGCAGCTTCAACAGCCGGAGGCTGTTGGCCACATGGCTGCGGCTCTTGCCGATGATTTCGCCGAGGTCGTTCTGCGTGTAGCCGTGATCCGCGATCAGGAGCTCGTAGCCCATCGCCTCTTCGAGCGGATTGAGATCCGAGCGCTGGACGTTTTCCACGATGGCGATTTCCAGCGCCGTGCGGTCGTCCACGTCGCGAATGATCACCGGAATCTCGATCAAACCGGCAAGTTGCGCCGCGCGCCAGCGGCGTTCGCCGGCAATGATCTCATAGCGGCTGTCGGCCGTGCTGCGCACGACGACCGGCTGGACGATGCCGTGCTGGCGGATCGATGACGCCAGGTCCTGCAATTCGGACTCGTCGAAATAGCGCCGGGGATTTCGCGGGTTGCGGCCGACGAATTCGATCGGAACCAGCCGGTCCGGATTGGCCGTCGGGCGTTCGCCGAGATCGGCGGCCGGAAGCTGGTCCATTTCACCGATCAGGGCGGCAAGGCCGCGGCCAAGGCGCCGCTTGGAGTTGTCTTCATTCATCGGTTCTACTCACGGATACGGGGTCAGGCAGCCTTCCGCTGCCTTTCGCGCTGGATCACCTCGGAAGCGAGCTGAAGATAGGCCTGGCTTCCGGCACATTTGAGATCGTAGAGGATCGCCGGCTTGCCGTAGGAAGGGGCTTCGGAAACGCGCACGTTGCGCGGAATGAGCGTGTGATAGACCTTCTCGCCGAGATGGGTCCGCACGTCGTTGACGACCTGCTGTGCCAGATTGTTGCGCGAATCGAACATGGTGAGCACGATGCCCTGGATATCGAGCCGCGGATTGACGGTGCGGCGCACCTGGTCGACGGTCTCCAGCAACTGGCTGAGACCCTCCAGCGCGAAGAACTCGCATTGCAGCGGGACGAGCACCGAGTGCGCGGCAGCAAGCGCATTCATCGTCAGGAGGTTGAACGACGGCGGGCAATCGACCAGCACGTAAGAGTAAGCCAGCGCATCCGTCGCCGCGAGCGCGCGCTTCAGCCGGAAGACCCGGTCGTTCTGCTGGGCGATCTCCATCTCGATACCCAGCAGGTCCATGGTGGAGGGAATGATCGCCAGGTTCGGTACGGCCGTCTCCAGAACCGTGTCGGCAACGCTGTGGCTACCGATCAGGAGGTCATAGGAGGACAGTTCCCGGCTGCGCCGGTCGATGCCAAGTCCGGTGCTGGCATTTCCCTGTGGGTCGAGGTCGACGATCAGCACGCGCTCGCCAATAGCGGCAAGCGCAGTTGCCAGATTGATCGCGGTCGTCGTCTTGCCGACGCCGCCCTTCTGGTTCGCAATGGTGATGATCCGGTTCTTCTCGCCTATCATGGACGCCGCCAATCAATGAGGTTTTCGCGAAAGATTCGCAATTTCGAGCACGACGGAGTCCGGCTCGACGATGCTGGCATGTTTTACCAGATCGAATCTCCATCGACCAAGCGCTTTATCGAGCTCGCGCTGGTAATCCCGGCCTTTGTGCAAAAAGAATCGGAGATCCGGGTTACGCTTGGCCCAGGGCAGGCCGAATTCCATCAGCAGATCGATATCCGCCAGCGCACGGGCGGAAATGGCGTCGCATCGCTCGATCTCCTCGGGCGCGTCCTCGATTCGGATCGCGTGAACGGAGGCGCGCGCGCCGGTTTCGAGGATGGCAGTACGCAGGAACGCGGCCTTCTTGTTGTTGCTTTCGACCAGATGAACCCAGCCATCGCCCAGGCCCGCAAGGAGAATCCCCGTCACGATCCCCGGAAACCCGCCGCCGCTGCCGAGATCGACCCAGATGCGCGGGCCGGGATGAAGTGCATGAACCTGTGCACTGTCCACGACATGCCGGCGCCACACTTCGGGAAGCGTGGAAGGCGCAACGAGATTGATCGCTTTCGCCCACTTCCGGAAAAGCGCAACAAAGGTATTCAGCCGGTCCACGGTTTCACGTGAAACATTCAGGCCTAGCGCGTCGGGCAATTCATTCATGCTGTGGCAGTCCGGTGGTTTTCTTCTGTCGAAAGGCGCTTGAGGTAGGCAAGCAGCAGCGTCAGAGCAGCCGGTGTCATACCATCGACACGGGCGGCTTGTGCGAGATTGGCTGGCCGCGCGGCCGTCAGTTTCTGGCGGAGCTCGATCGACAGGCCGGGAAGCATGGTGAAGTCGAAATCCTGCGGGATTCGCCGCGCCTCTTCCCGCCGCGCCTCGGCAATATCCGCCTCCTGCCGATCGAGATAGACCGCATAACCGGCTTCGATCTCCAAAGCCGCCCGTACACGCGACGAAAATGCGCCGAGTTCGTCGGGCCACACTGCCGCGAGCCTGTTATAGTCGATATCGGGATGTGCGAGAAGATCGTAGGCGCTTCGTCGCACGCCGTCCTGGTTGAGGCGCAGACCGTGCACGGCGGCCTCGTTGGGCGAAAGCTTCAAGTGCCGCAAGCGCTCACGGGCGACCGCCATCTCCTCGGACCATTGTCCGAAACGCTTCCGGCGGTCTACGCCTACAATTCCCAGCTCGATGCCGAGGGGCGTCAACCTGACATCGGCATTGTCGGCGCGCAGGGAAAGCCGGTACTCGGCACGCGAGGTGAACATGCGATAGGGCTCCGTCACCCCGCGCGACGTCAAGTCGTCGATCATCACGCCGATATAGCTGTCGGTCCGGCTGAAGACATGCCCTTGCGCCCCCGCCGCAAAGCGGGCGGCATTCAAGCCGGCAACGAGGCCCTGCGCTGCAGCCTCCTCGTAGCCCGTGGTGCCATTGATCTGCCCGGCAAGGAAAAGCCCGGGCTGGCGCCGGACTTCCAGCGTCGCCGTCAGCTCGCGCGGATCGACATGATCGTATTCGATCGCATAGCCCGGCTGAAGGATCGAGACACGCTCAAGCCCCGGGATGGTCCGGATGAAAGCCTCCTGCACATCCGCCGGAAGCGACGTCGATATTCCGTTCGGATAGACGGTGGGATCGTCCAGCCCTTCTGGTTCAAGAAAGATCTGGTGCCCATCCCGCTCACCGAACTTGACGATCTTGTCCTCGATCGATGGGCAGTAGCGTGGGCCAACGCCGCCGATCTGGCCGGAATACATCGCCGACTTGCCGATATTCTCCTCAATGATTCGATGCGTGGCCGGGGTCGTCCGTGTCACGCCGCACTCGATCTGCGGCACGGTAATCCGATCCGTCATGAAGGAAAACGGGACGGGGTCCTCATCCGCCGCCTGGCGGCCAACGGCGCTCCAGTCGATTGTTCGACCGTCGAGCCTGGCGGGCGTTCCGGTCTTCAGGCGCCCGAGCGCCAGTCCCAGCCGCTCGAACGTCGCCGAAAGACCAAGGGAAGGCTGCTCGCCCACCCGGCCCGCGGGAATCTTTTCGTTGCCGATATGAATAAGGCCGCGCAAAAATGTCCCGGTCGTGATGACGATCGAACGACAGGAGAGCCGGCGCCCATCCTTCGTAACAATAGCGGAAATCTCACCGCCCTGCCGCTCCAGATCGGATGCATCCCCCTCGATTACATCCAGATTGCCGATGGCGGCAATCTCCGCCTGCATCGCCTCGCGGTAGAGCCTGCGATCCGCCTGCGTGCGGGGTCCGCGTACAGCTGGGCCCTTTCGACGGTTAAGCAGGCGAAACTGGATGCCGGCACGGTCGGCGACACGACCCATAAGGCCGTCAAGGGCGTCGACTTCCCGCACGAGGTGCCCCTTGCCGAGGCCGCCGATGGCGGGATTGCATGACATCACGCCGATCGTTGCCGCCTTGTGAGTCAACAACGCCGTCCTGGCGCCGGACCGCGCGGCGGCGGCGGCGGCCTCGACGCCTGCGTGGCCGCCGCCAACGATTACGACATCATAGCTGTTCATACCTGTCATACGTACCTACCTGTTTCACGTGAAACGCATCAAACGACTCGCAGGCGTTGTGTTGTTTCACGTGAATCATTTGCCTATACAGAATTCGGAAAAGATGACGTCGAGAAGATTCTCGACATCGACGCGTCCGGTTACCCGACCGAGCGCAACGCCCGCCAGGCGCAAATTCTCCGCCTGGATATCCAGGCCCGCACCCCCGGACGCGATAGCCCTGGCAATATGCTCTTTCGCTTCCACAAGATTGGCGACATGGCGCCGGCGTGTGGGTAGAGCCAATGCGTTTCCTTGCGCAAGATCCGGGAGATAATCGCCAACAGCCGCCAGAAGGCTCGCCATACCGACGCCTGACCTCACAGAAATTATAACATCGGCGCTTCCAGCAGGCCAGAAGCGATCCGGCTTGTCGGCCTTCGTGCTGACACGGAGAAGTGGACCGCTATAAGAGCCCGCCAAAGCGTTCCAGTCTGTATCGGGGTCATCGGACAGCAGCAAGACAAGATGCGCCTCGGCCATGGAGAGCCAGGCCCGGCGAATACCCTCCTGCTCGACGAGATCCTCCGTTTCGCGAAGGCCCGCCGTGTCGTAAAGGCGAACCGCAAAGCCGGAAATATCGAGATCGACGTGCAAAACGTCGCGGGTCGTGCCGGGAATATCGGTGACTATGGCGATATCCCGCCTCGCCAGGTAGTTCAAAAGGCTTGATTTCCCGGCATTGGCCGGCCCTGCGATGACGACCTTCAGGCCGTCACGCGCTATCTCACCGACGCGTGCTTCGGCAAGATGGTTAAGAATGTCCTGCTGCAAGGCGTGCATGTCATCCCAGATCTGCGATGCCACGGAACCGGGAACGTCGTCTTCGTCGGCAAAATCCAGTTCCGCCTCGATCATCGCCCGTGCGTGGGTCAAACGTTTCGCCCACGAATCGTAAAGCCGTGACAACCCGCCCGACGCCTGCTCCGCAGCGAGCCGGCGCTGGATCTCCGTCTCGGCAGCTATGAGATCGGCCAGACCTTCGACCTCCACCAGGTCCATTCGGCCGTTCAGAAAGGCGCGACGGGAGAATTCGCCCGCCTCGGCCGCACGCATGCCCTCGAATTCAGCCAGCGCAGCCAGCACCGCCTTCACCGTCGCCCGGCCACCATGAATCTGCAACTCGGCGCTGTCTTCCCCGGTGAAGGAGTGCGGCCCCGGGAAGAACAGAACGATGCCCTCATCCAGAACATCGCCGTTACGGTCTCGAATCGATCTTAGGGCCGCGTGTCGTGGAGCAGGCACCGTTCCGCACATTCGAGCGATCACCTCGCGGCTTTGCAAACCGCTGAGGCGAATGACCGCCACGCCGGACGGAAGTCCGCCGCTGGAAAGCGCAAAGATGGTATCGGCAGCACTGCTCATCGCAAATATTCCGGTATCGAATCGATCCGACTCGTTTCGGAAAAGAATCGAATCTTCGCCATGAAACGAAAAAGGTCCCGCCTCGCAGCGGGACCACATCTGTTTTCAAGCCTGCCCTCCGAGGTCAGGTATTCATCGAATCGAAGAAGTCGCCGTTGGTCTTGGTCTGCTTCAACTTGTCGATGAGGAACTCGATTGCGTCGGTGGTGCCCATCGGGGCGAGGATACGACGCAGGACGAAGATCTTCTGGAGGTCCTGGCGCGGCACGAGGAGGTCTTCCTTGCGCGTGCCGGACTTAAGGATGTCCATGGCCGGGAAGATGCGCTTGTCGGCGACCTTGCGGTCGAGCACGATTTCCGAGTTGCCGGTGCCCTTGAACTCTTCGAAGATCACCTCGTCCATGCGGCTGCCGGTGTCGATGAGGGCCGTCGCGATGATTGTCAGCGAGCCGCCTTCCTCGATGTTGCGCGCCGCGCCGAAGAAGCGCTTCGGGCGCTGCAGGGCGTTGGCATCGACGCCGCCCGTCAGGACCTTGCCGGAGGAGGGGACGACGGTGTTGTAGGCGCGGCCGAGACGCGTGATCGAATCGAGCAGGATGACGACGTCGCGGCCGTGCTCGACGAGGCGCTTGGCCTTCTCGATGACCATTTCGGCAACCTGGACGTGGCGCGTCGCCGGTTCGTCGAAGGTGGAGGAGACGACCTCGCCCTTCACCGACCGCTGCATGTCCGTCACTTCCTCCGGACGCTCGTCGATCAGCAGGACGATGAGGTAACATTCCGGATGGTTGGCGGTGATCGAATGGGCGATGTTCTGGAGCAGAACCGTCTTACCCGTGCGTGGCGGCGCGACAATCAGGCCGCGCTGGCCCTTGCCGAGCGGCGCCACCAGATCGATGACGCGCGGGGAAAGATCCTTCGAGGTCGGGATCTCCAGCTCCATCTTGAAGCGCTCGTTGGGATAGAGCGGCGTCAGGTTGTCGAAGTGGACCTTGTGGCGGATCTTTTCCGGATCGTCGAAATTGATCGTGTTGACCTTGAGGAGGGCGAAATAGCGTTCGCCTTCCTTGGGGCCGCGGATCGGGCCTTCGACGGTGTCGCCGGTCTTCAGCGAGAAGCGGCGGATCTGCGAGGGTGAGATGTAGATGTCATCTGGACCCGGCAGGTAGTTGGCATTGGCCGAACGCAGGAAGCCGAAGCCGTCCTGCAGGACTTCCACGACGCCTTCGCCGATGATTTCCACATCCTGCTCGGCCAGCATCTTGAGGATGGCAAACATGAGCTCCTGCTTGCGCATCGTGCTCGCGTTCTCGACCTCGAGCGATTCGGCAAAGGCGAGGAGGTCGGTCGGAGTCTTGTTCTTGAGGTCTTGTAGCTTCATTTCGGCCATGAATGGTCCATGCTGCGGGTCATCGGGATGGGAAAAGGCGTGCGGGTCAGGGACGAACTGCGCGGGTTCTGGTGCAGCTCACTGAACGAATACACATGCCACGATAGATGAGATGCGCGGAAAATAGCGGTTCCGGTGCCGCCCCGCAAGGGGGCCTTTGAATTTCGTCCGATTTGTCGCGGCCACTCAGAACGGCTTGACCACGACCATGACGACGATGAGGACCAGCAGCAGCGCCGGCGCCTCGTTCCAGATGCGCCATTGCCGCCCGGTTTTCACGTTGCGATCCTCGGCAAAGGCCTTCACGGCGCGGCCGTAATACTGGTGCACGCCGGACAAAAGAACGACGAAGGCGAGCTTGGCATGCAGCCAGCCGCCCTGGAAACCGTAGACCGACCAGGCGAGGTAGAGACCGAGCAGCCAGGAAAGGCCCATGGCCGGCTGCATGATGGTGCCGTAGAGCCGCTGCTCCATCACCTTGAAGGTCTCGGACTGGGCGGACCCGACGGGCGCATCCGTGTGGTAGACGAAGAGCCGCGGCAGGTAGAGCAGGCCTGCCATCCAGGACATCACGGCGATGATGTGCAGCGCCTTGATCCAGAGGTAGAGATCACCGGGCGGATAGAGGACGAGGACAAGCGCGAGCAGGGCGAAGGCGGCAAGGGCGACCCCGGCCCGCAGGCGCGCGCGGCGTCCGGCGCTTTCCCCCGTCTGCTTCTCGCTCACCGCTTTTCTCCGCGCACCCGCGCCACCAGCCGCGTCACGTTTTCGGGGTCCGCCTGCGGCGTGATGCCGTGGCCGAGGTTGAAGATCAGCGGTCCGTTGCCGAGCGCCTGCAGGATGGCGTCGATACCCTCGTCGAGCGCAGCACCGCCCGCGACCACGCGCATCGGATCGAGATTGCCCTGCACGGGACCATCCTTCTGCAGCTCGGCCGCGAAGGAGAGCGGTACCGACCAGTCGAGGCCGATGGCGTCCGCGCGCGTTTCCTGCCGGTAGGATCTGAGGAGCAGGCCAGCACCCTTGGCAAAGGCGATGACCTTTGCCTGCGGCCTGCGGGCCTTCACCGAATCGACGATGCGCCGCACCGGTCGTACGGCATATTCCACAAATTCCTTCTCGCCGAGCACGCCGGCCCAGGAATCGAAGATCTGCACCGCATCCGCACCGGCATCGATCTGCGAGACGAGGTAGTCGGCCGAAAGATCGGCAAGCACGTCGAGCAGATGCGCGAAGGCCTTCGGCTCCTTGTAGGCGAAGAGGCGGGCCGGCGCCTGGTCCGGGGTGCCGTGGCCGGCGATCATGTAGGTCGCAACCGTCCACGGCGCGCCGCAGAAGCCGAGCAGGGCCGTTTCTTCCGGCAGGGCCTTGCGGATGCGTCCGACCGCCTCGATGACCGGCCGAAGGTGATCCTGGACGCCGTCCGGCTTCAGGGCGAGGATGCCATCGACGTCGATCGGCTCGAGGCGCGGCCCGTGGCCTTCCTCGAAGCGCACGTTCCGCTTCAGCGCATCGGGGATGACGAGGATGTCGGAAAAGAGGATCGCCGCGTCGAACGCATAACGGCGGATGGGTTGGAGCGTGACTTCCGTCGCCAGCTCCGGCGAGTAACAGAGATCGAGGAAACTTCCGGCCTCCGCGCGCGTTGCCCTGTATTCCGGCAGGTATCGCCCCGCCTGACGCATCAGCCAGAGGGGAGGGGGAGACACCGTGTTCCCGTTCAGGACATCGACGATCTTGCGGCTTTTCGCAGACAATGCGGGGTTCTCCCAATCAAGAAATAATCTCTTTTAAGAAGGTTTCTATTTCTTAGAGTCGGTGAGTATCAAGGATTAAATCCTCTCCACAAAATCCCCGGTGGTCCGGCCGTCCGAAGAAAAAGACGCGCGACACGCAGGCCTTTTTCAGGAAAAACCGGGAAAACGGGATTCCCTCCATGAAATCAATGTCATCGAAAGGCGCAAGATAACGCCCTCCTGTGGATCGGCTGTGGACAAGCGCGACACTTTGCCATGACCATGAGTCTTTTCCACAAAGGTGCGGAAACCGTTTCCCGGAATCTGCCGATTGTGGATAAACAGGCGGTTGTCCTCTTGCCTCCGGCCACCGCCCGTCCTTACCTCACGCTTGTCCCGGGTCATCAACAGGGGGCGGAGGATATTGTGGAAAGCACCAGAAACTACTTCCATCTGCACCTCATTTCGGACTCGACGGGCGAGACCCTGATTGCGGCAGGGCGTGCGGCGGCGGCGCAGTTCCAGTCCTCCCAGGCGCTGGAACACGTCTATCCGCTGATTCGCAACCGCAAGCAGCTCATGCCGGTGCTCGATGCGATCGACGGTGCGCCGGGCATCGTGCTCTATACGGTCGTCGACCGGGAGCTTTCCGAAATCATCGACCAGCGCTGCCGGGAGATGGGCGTGCCCTGCGTCTCCGTGCTCGAACCGGTGATCGACCTTTTCCAGTCCTATCTCGGCGCGCCCTCGCGCCGCCGGGTGGGGGCGCAGCATGTGATGAACGCGGAATATTTCGCGCGCATCGAGGCGCTGAACTTCACGATGGACCATGACGACGGGCAACTGCCCGCCGATCTCGACGAGGCGGATGTCATTCTCATCGGCATCAGCCGCACCTCGAAGACGCCGACCAGCATCTATCTCGCCAATCGCGGCATCAAGACCGCCAACGTGCCCATCGTGCTCGGCGTGCCGCTGCCGGATCGTCTCTCCACGGCGACGAAGCCGCTGATCGTCGGACTCATCGCGACGACCGACCGTATCGCCCAGGTCCGGCAGAACCGGGTGCTCGGCCAGACGCAGGATTTTCGTGGCGACGATTATATCGACCGGGCGCAAATCTCCGAGGAGTTGAAATATGCCCGCGCCATCTGCGCGCGCAACAACTGGCCGATCATCGACGTCACGCGCCGGTCCATCGAGGAAACGGCCGCCGCCATCGTTGCTCTTCGCCCCAAGCTCCGTTAACGCGGAAGGCGACAGGAGATTTCAATGACACCGCCGCTGATCCTCGCCTCGCAAAGCCCCTTCCGCCGCATGCTGATGGAGAATGCGGGCCTCGCCTTCACGGCAGAGGCTGCGCTGATCGACGAGCGCGCCGCCGAGGCGGCGCTGGCCGCGCGCAATCCGACGCCGCCGGAGGTCGCCGCGGCGCTGGCGATCGAGAAGGCGCTGGACGTTGCCGGCCGCAATCCCGGCGCGCTCGTCATCGGCTCAGACCAGACCCTCTCGCTCGACCGCCGGGTGTTCCACAAGCCCGCCGACATGGCCGAGGCGAAGTCGCACCTTGCGGCTATGTCCGGCCGCACGCACGCGCTGAACTGCGGCATCGCGCTGGTCCGCGACGGCGAAACCCTGTGGTCCGACGTCTCCATCGCGCGGCTGACGATGCGGCCGCTGTCGGAAGCCTTCATCGACCGTCATCTCGCCCGGGTCGGAACGCGGGTTCTCGCAAGCGTCGGTGCCTACCAGCTCGAAGGGGAGGGCGTCCAGCTCTTCGAGCGGATCGACGGCGACTACTTCACCATTCTCGGCCTGCCGCTTCTTCCGATGCTGGCTAAACTTCGCGAACTCGGTGCCATCGATGCATGATTCACGTGAAACATCTGCCCGCCATGCCTTCGTCGCCGGCTATCCGGTCAGGCATTCGCGCTCCCCGTTGATCCACGGCCACTGGCTGGAGAAGCTCGGTTTGGCGGGATCCTATACGCGGCAGGAGATTCCGCCTGAAGACTTCGCCGGCTTTGTTTCGAGATTGAAGAGCGGGGAATCCGGCTTCACGGGGGGCAATGTCACCATTCCCCATAAGGAGACGGCCTTCAGGCTGGCCGACAGGCCGGATGCGCTGAGCGAGGAACTCGGTGCGTCGAACACGCTCTGGCTGGAAGATGGCCGGCTGTGCGCCACCAATACCGACGGCCATGGCTTTCTCGCCAATCTCGACGCCGCCATGCCCGGCTGGGACAGGACGGATCGCGCGGTCATCCTCGGTGCGGGCGGCGCCAGCCGCGCCGTCATCCAGGCGGTGCGCGACCGCGGTGTCCGTGAGATCCATGTCGTGAACCGCACCGTTGCGCGCGCCCGGGAACTGGCGGACCGCTTCGGGCCGAAGGTGCATGCCCATGGCATGGACGCGCTTGCCGAGGTTGCCAAGGGCGCGGGTCTTTTCGTCAATACGACCTCGCTCGGCATGGATGGCGAACCGGCGCCCGATTTCGATTTCTCGCCGCTGGCGGACGGCGCTATCGTGACGGATATCGTCTACGTACCCTTGATGACGCCGATCCTGCGGCAGGCTGCGGCGCAAGGCCGTGCCACGGTCGACGGCCTCGGCATGCTCCTGCACCAGGCGGTGCCCGGCTTCGAAAAGTGGTTCGGCGTTCGGCCGGTGGTCGACGACGAACTGCGCCGCCTGATCCTTGCCGACATGGAGAAGCATTGATGATCGTGCTCGGCCTTACCGGATCGATCGGAACGGGCAAGTCGACGACGGCTGCGATGTTCCACGATCTCGGCGTGCCGGTCCACGATGCGGATGCGACGGTGCACGATCTCTACCGCAACGAGGCGGTGGCGCCGGTGGCGGCGCTGTTTCCGGAAGCGCTGGCGGATGGCGTCATAGACCGCAAGGCGCTTTCGGCCGCCCTTTCGGCCGCCCCGGAACGCTTTCGCGAACTGGAAGAGGTCATCCACCCGCTGGTGCGGGCGCGTGAAACGGCCTTTCTCGCTGCGGAGCGTCAGAACGGGTCGCCATTGGTGGTGCTCGATATTCCGCTGCTTTACGAGACGGCTGGAGAAACGCGCGTGGACAAGGTCGCGGTCGTCACCTGCGACCCGCAGACGCAGAGGCACCGGGTGCTCGCCCGGCCGGGCATGACGGAGGAGAAGTTCCAGCTCATCCTGTCGCGCCAGATGCCGGATGCGGAAAAGCGGCGGCGGGCCGATTTCGTCGTGGATACGGGCAGGGGGCTTGAAGCGGCGCGCGAACAGGTGAAAGAGATAATTGCGAAACTGACGGAACGGCGGAACTGATGCGCGAGATCATCTTCGATACGGAAACGACCGGCCTCGACAACAAGCTCGACCGCGTCATCGAAATCGGCGGCGTCGAGCTGGAAAACCATTTCCCGACAGGCCGCACGCTTCACATCTTCATCAATCCCGGCGACCGCAAGGTCCATCCGGATGCGCTTGCCGTCCACGGCATCACCGACGAGTTCCTTCAGGACAAGCGCCCCTTTGCGGACGTCGCGCAGGACATCATCGACTTCTTCGGCGAGGCCCGCTGGGTGGCGCACAACGCCAGCTTCGACATGGGCTTCATCAATGCCGAGTTCGACCGGCTCGGCCTGCCGCCGGTCGCGTCCGACCGGGTGACCGACACGCTGGCGCTCGCCCGCCGCAAGCACCCGATGGGGCCGAATTCGCTCGACGCGCTCTGCCGGCGCTACGGCATCGACAACTCGCACCGCACGAAGCACGGCGCCCTTCTCGACTCCGAACTGCTCGCCGAAGTCTATATCGAGATGATCGGCGGCCGGCAGGCGGCCCTCGGTCTCGGCACGGCGGAAGCCGGCCGCCGGACGCTGGTCGATGCGGAGGACGAGGTCGTCCAGCCGCTCGGCCTGCGCCCGCGCGCCCTTGCGCCGCGCCTGTCGGAGGAAGAGCGCGCCGCCCATGCCGCCATGGTGGAAACGATGGGCGCCAAGGCGATCTGGGCGAAATACGGCCCCTGAATCCGGCTCACGAACCTGTAAACGAAAACGCCCGGCCACATCGTAGCCGGGCGTTTTCTTTTGAAACGGGATGGTGGCCTCAGTTGGCCTGGACCTTGGCCTTGACCTGCTCTTCGGCCATGCGCTGGGCGAACATCTGGGCAAAATCGATCGGGTCGATCATCAGCGGCGGGAAGCCGCCGTTGCGGGTGGCGTCGGCGATGATCTGGCGGGCGAAGGGGAACAGGAGGCGCGGGCACTCGATGAAGAGGACCGGCAGCATGTGCTCCTGCGGGAAGCCTGTGATGCGGAAGACGCCGCCATAGGCGAGCTCGGCGTTGAAGAGGACCTTGTCGCCGTCGCGGGCTTCCGCATTCAGCGAAAGGATGACGTCGAAATCCGCTTCGGCGAGCGGGTTGGCGTTGACGTTGACGCTGATATTGATTGCCGGCGCGCCTTCGCGAGCCTGCAGCGACCGCGGCGCGCCCGGATTTTCGAAGGAGAAGTCCTTCACATACTGCGCAAGGATATTGAGCGAGGGGCTCGCGGCGTTGTTCTGGGAGGCTGCGTCGGTCATGGAGAATATCCTCGGGGACTCTGGAAAGTCAGGCCATCTAGCATTTCGGCAAAAGGCTTACAACCCTGGGCCTCGGCGCGGCCCGTCGCGATGGAAATCGCTTTCGTCGAGGTCGATCGTGCGGTCGGGCCCGGTCTGCGGGCGCCGGTGCGGGCCCGCCCCGCCGATATCGACAACAACGACATTGCGCATCAGCCGGTTCCAGAGAAAGCGCCGCACCGGTGGAAGAAAGAGGGCAAGGCCGATGATGTCGGTCAGGAAGCCGGGGATGAGGAGCAGGATCCCGGCGATCATGATCATCGCGGCATCGAGCATCTCCTTGCCCGGCACGCGGCCCTCCTGTCCGGACTGCCGCAACCGCGCGAGCACGCCGAACCCCTGGATGCGCATCAGGACGATGCCGGCGACGGCCGACAGCGCCACCAGCGACAGGGTGGCAAAGACGCCGATCCGCCGCCCGACCAGGATGAAACAGGCGATTTCCGCCAGCGGCAGCAGGAGAAAGAAGAGGGGAATGAGAAGTCTCGGCATGGTTTCCAGTGTCGCACAGATTTTCGCCGGCCGATACTGCGGCGTGCCGTTTCGCATGTCTTCGCGGCATTCACGTCATCGCCATTTGAATGATCCGTCTTTGCGGACTATATGGAAAGGAACAAAAATCAGAAACCGCAGCGGATCGATAATGGGCTCATTCGACTTTGTAACGATTTTCTTCCTTGTGGCTGCGGTGGTGATCTTCCTGCAATTGCGCAGCGTGCTCGGCCGTCGCACCGGGAGCGAGCGCCCGCCCTTCGATCCCTATTCCAAACGCGAGAGCGCCGCCGAGACTGATTCGGCCGATCGCGGCAAGGTCGTCACGCTGCCGCGCCGCGACGGCACGGAGGAAGAGGAAAGCCCCTACGCGTCCGTCGACAGCTTCGCTCCGCCCGGCACGCCGCTCAACGACCAGCTTCGCGCGCTCGTCAGGACGGACCCCGCCTTCAACCCGAAGGAATTCGTCGCCGGCGCCCGCATGGCCTACGAGATGATCGTCGTCGCCTTTGCCGACGGCGACCGCAAGACGCTGAAGAACCTCCTGTCGCGCGAGGTCTACGAAGGCTTCGACGCCGCCATCTCCGAGCGCGAGAGCAAGGGCGAGGTTGTTCGTTCCAGCTTCGTCGGCATCGAGAAGGCCGATATCGTCTCGGCCGAGGCCAAGGACAGCGAGGCCAATGTCACGCTGCGCATCGTCAGCCAGTTGATTTCCGCCACCTACGACAAGGCCGGCGAGCTGGTGGAGGGCGACGCGGACACGGTGGCCGAGGTGAACGATCTGTGGACCTTCTCCCGCGACATCCGCTCGCGCGATCCGAACTGGAAGCTGATCGCCACCGAATCGGAAGGCTGAGAAAGGCCACCCCATGGACTATCGTCTGGTTCCGGCCCGGTTTTCGGCGCTTCCCGGCTGGGACGAGGACGATCCCACCCCCCTGATGGCGGCCATGGGCCGCTGTCTGGACCATATCCGCAAGGTCAAGCCCTACAAGACAGGCTCGCTCGGCATCACGGCCGGCGAGCTTTTGACGCTTCTGGAGGCGGCCGAAGAGGAAAGGCCGGACGGCGCCGCGGCGGTGCGCGCCTTCTTCGAGACCCATTGCGTGCCCTTCCGCATCGAGAAGGCGGACGGTTCCGCCGGCTTCGTCACCGCCTTCTATGAGCCTGATGTCGCCGTGAAGGCCGAGCCGGACGAAAACCACCGCTACCCCTTCTATCGCCGGCCGGACGACCTGGTGGATGTCGACGACGGCAACCGCCCGACCGGTTTGCCCGAGGGCTTTGCCTTCGGGCTGCAGAAGGATGGGGTCGTCGTCGAGCATCCGGATCGCGGCGAGATCGAACGCGGCTTTCTTGCGGGCCGCGGGCTGGAAATCGCCTATGCGCGTTCGAAGGTCGACGTGTTCTTCGCCCATGTCCAGGGCGCAGCAAGGCTCGTCTATCCCGACGGCGCGACGAAGCGCATCACCTATGCCGCGAAATCCGGCCATCCCTTCTCGCCCATCGGCAAGCTGCTGATCGATCGCGGCGAGATCGATGCCGCCACCGTCTCCATGGCCTCGATCCGCGACTGGCTGGCCTCTCATGAGGATCAGGTGGACGCGGTGCTCTGGCACAACCGCTCCTTCATCTTCTTCAAGGAAGCACCGGTGGACGATGCCGCCCTCGGCCCGATCGCCGCCGCCAAGGTGCCGCTGGTCGCCGGCCGTTCGCTGGCCGTCGACCGGCAGATCCACACGTTCGGCCTGCCCTTCTTCATTTCGAGCGACAGCCTCACGCACATGGATGGCGCAAAGCCTTTCCGTCGCCTGATGCTGGCGCTCGACACGGGAACGGCCATCGTCGGCCCTGCGCGGGGCGACATCTTCACGGGCTCGGGCGATGCGGCCGGCGCGCTGGCGGGCCATGTGCGCAATGCCGCGACCTTCCACATCCTCATCCCAAGGGCGGCGGCGGAGCGCTACCTCCATGCCGAAGGATAAGGCGCTCTCCGGCGAGGACCGCATCCTCTGGGGCAAGGTGGCGCGCAGCACGCGGGCGCTGCCGGGCCGGCTCGATGCCCTGACGGAGTTCGAGGCGGCCTTTACCGAGACGGTCGAGGAGCCGAAGGCGCCGGAAGCGAAGAAGGCGAAGGCCGGCACGGCGGCGGAAGGCATTGCGCTCACCATCGGCCGCGGCGACAAGACCCGCCACCACCCGCTGGAGCGCCCCGTCAAGCGCAAGATCGCCAAGGGCCGCCTTGCGCTCGAGGCGCGCATCGACCTGCACGGCATGGTCCAGAGCGAGGCGCACGGCTTCCTGCTCGGCTTCCTGATCAGGGCGCATGAGCGGGGCATGCGCCATGTGCTGGTCATCACCGGCAAGGGCACCTCGCTCGGCAGCGACGGCGCGCTGAAGCGGGCGGTGCCGCTGTGGTTCTCGCTGCCGGAGTTCCGGTCGCTGATCTCCTCCTACGAGCCGGCGGCCCGCAACCATGGCGGGGAGGGCGCCCTTTATGTCCGGCTCGCCCGCCAGCCGGGGGACAAGCGATGACGACACCCTTCGGCAAGGCCGTGCGGCACCTGCGCGACCGCAAGGGCGTCTCGCAGAAGGACATGGCCAGGGCGCTCGGCGTCAGCCCCGCCTATCTGTCGGCCCTAGAGCACGGCAAGCGCGGCACGCCGAGCTTCGATTTCCTCCAGCGCGTGGCGGGATACTTCAACGTCATCTGGGACGAGGCCGAGGAACTCTTCCGCATCGCGGAGATTTCCGACCCGCGCGTCGTGGTCGATACCGCCGGCCTCCCGCCCGAATACACCGCCTTTGCCAACCGGCTTTCGGCCGAAATCGCGAGCCTTCCGCCCGAGACGGTGCGCCGCCTCGCCGGCATTCTCGAAAAAGCATGCAATAACCGGGTAAAACCCGGCTGATCCCCTGAATTCTGCCGTGTTTGCGGCCTCTCTGGTTTGGAACTTCAGGCCAAAATCCCTATATTCCAGGAATCCGGAAAGCCGTGATTCGCCCCGCTTTCCCCGCCTGTCGCGAAAACTCTGGAAAGACTTTTGAATGACTGACACACCCGAGACCGAAAACGGCCCGGCCGAGTATGGCGCAGATTCGATCAAGGTCCTCAAGGGGCTCGACGCCGTGCGCAAGCGCCCCGGCATGTATATCGGCGATACCGACGACGGCTCGGGCCTGCACCACATGGTCTACGAGGTGGTGGACAACGCCATCGACGAAGCGCTGGCCGGCCATGCCGACATCGTGACGGTCACGCTCAACGCGGACGGTTCGGTGACGGTCACGGACAACGGCCGCGGCATTCCGACCGACATCCACAAGGAAGAGGGCGTCTCGGCGGCCGAGGTCATCATGACCCAGCTCCATGCCGGCGGCAAATTCGACCAGAACTCCTACAAGGTCTCCGGCGGCCTGCACGGCGTGGGCGTCTCGGTGGTGAACGCGCTTTCGGTCTCGCTGAAGCTGAAGATCCGCCGCGCCGGCAAGATCCACGAGATGAGCTTCACCCATGGCGTTGCCGACGGCCCGCTGGCCGTGACGGGCGAGGCCGGCGACGAAACGGGCACGGAAGTCACCTTCCTGCCCTCGCCGCTGACCTTCTCGAACATCGAGTTCGTCTATTCGACGCTGGAACACCGCCTGCGCGAGCTCGCCTTCCTCAATTCCGGCGTGCGGATCCTTCTCACCGACCGCCGCCATTCGGACGTCAGGCAGGACGAGCTGATGTACGAGGGGGGCCTCGAAGCCTTCGTGACCTATCTCGACCGCGCCAAGAAGCCGCTGGTCGACAAGCCGATCTCCATTCGCGGCGAGAAGGACGGCATCACCGTCGAGGTCGCCATGTGGTGGAACGACAGCTACCACGAGAACGTGCTCTGCTTCACCAACAACATCCCGCAGCGCGACGGCGGCACGCACATGGCCGGCTTCCGCGGCGCACTGACCCGCCAGGTCGTCTCCTATGCCGAAGGTTCCGGCATCATGAAGAAGGAGAAGGTGACGCTGACGGGCGACGACTGCCGCGAGGGCCTTACCGCCGTCCTCTCCGTGAAGGTGCCGGACCCGAAATTCTCCTCGCAGACCAAGGACAAGCTGGTTTCCTCGGAAGTCCGCCCGGTCGTCGAAAGCCTCGTCAACGAGGCGCTCAGCACCTGGATGGAAGAGCATCCGACCGATGCGAGGACGCTGATCGGCAAGGTGGTCGAGGCCGCCGCCGCCCGCGAGGCCGCCCGCAAGGCGCGCGAGCTGACGCGGCGCAAGGGCGCGCTCGACATCTCCTCGCTCCCCGGCAAGCTGGCCGACTGCTCCGAGCGCGATCCGGCCAAGTCCGAACTCTTCCTCGTCGAGGGCGATTCGGCCGGCGGCTCGGCCAAGCAGGGCCGTTCGCGCGAGAACCAGGCGATCCTGCCGCTGCGCGGCAAGATCCTCAATGTCGAGCGCGCGCGCTTCGACAAGATGCTGTCGAGCCAGGAAATCGGCACGCTGATCACCGCGCTCGGCACCTCGATCGGCAAGGACGAGTTCAACGCCGACAAGCTGCGCTACCACAAGATCATCATCATGACGGACGCCGACGTCGACGGCGCCCATATCCGCACGCTGCTGCTCACCTTCTTCTTCCGCCAGATGCCGGAGCTGATCGAGCGCGGCCATCTCTATATCGCCCAGCCGCCGCTCTATAAGGTGGCGCGCGGCAAGTCCGGCCAGTACCTGAAGAACGAGAAGGCGCTGGAAGACTACCTGATCGGCTCTGGCCTCGACGATGCGGCGCTGGAGCTCTCCTCCGGCGAGGTGCGCGCCGGGCAGGATATCCTGGAACTGATCCAGGATGCGCTGCGCCTGCGCACGCTGCTCGACGGCCTGCATTCGCGCTACAGCCGCTCCATCGTCGAACAGGCGGCGATATCGGGCGCGCTGAACCTCGAACTCAGCCACGATCGGGAAGCCTATGCCGCCAAGGCGGAGGAAGTCGCCCGCCGCCTCGACCTCATCGCCGAGGAGACGGAGCGCGGCTGGGAAGGTTCCGTCGCCGCCGACGGGGGCCTGCGCTTCGAGCGCATGGTGCGCGGCGTCAAGGAATTCGCCCATATCGACATGGCGCTGATCGGCTCGTCCGACGCCCGCCATATCGACCAGCTCTCGGCCCGCCTCAAGGAAACCTACGCGGTGCCGCCGATCCTGCGCCGCAAGGACGGACAGGCCGAGATTTCCGGCCCGCGCGCCCTGCTCGACGCGATCTTCGCCGCCGGCCGCAAGGGTCTTTCCATGCAGCGCTACAAGGGCCTCGGCGAAATGAACGCCGAGCAGCTCTGGGAAACGACGCTAGATCCGAACGTCCGCTCGCTGCTGCAGGTCAAGGTCAACGATGCGACCGATGCCGACGGCCTCTTCGCCCGCCTGATGGGCGACGAGGTGGAGCCGAGGCGCGATTTCATCCAGGAAAACGCCCTCAGCGTCGCCAACCTCGATATCTGATCCGGAAAGCCGCCGAAAGGCGGCTTTCTTTGTCCCTGTATCGGGACTGCCCCGTTCAGGCCTTGAACCGCCCTTCCGAAACGAATTCCGATACCGGCTTGCGCGTGCTCGGCACCTCGCGCTTCATCAGGTCGTCCGGCAGCGTCTCCTTCGGTGCGATCTTGCCGATGGCGACCGCCGCCTCAACGCGGAAGCCGTCCGGGATGCCGAGAACCTCCATGGCCCTGGCGCGGTCGATGCCGCCCATGCCATGCGCATGGTAGCCCGCGCGGGTCGCCTGCAGGGCGAGGCATGCCCAGGCCGCGCCCGTATCGAAGGCATGGGTATAGGCCGGGCGCATCTCGCCGTCCGCGCTCTTGCGGTGGGTCTGCGAAACGATGACGGCAAGCACGGAGGCCTTGTCCGCCCAGCGGCGGTTGCCCTCGTCCAGCGTGTTGTAGATCGTGTCGAATGCTTCGCTGCCGCGATGGCCGTAGACGAAGCGCCAGGGCTGGCCGTTGGCGGCCGAAGGCGCCCAGCGCGCCGCCTCGAACAGCGAGAGCAGCGTTTCGTGCGGCATGGCCTCGCCGGTGAAGGCGCGGGGCGACCAGCGGTCGAGGAAAACGGGATCGATGGCATGGTCCGCGATGCGGCCGGTGGGATGGGTCATTGCAAAGCCTCGAATGTCAAAATCAACGGCGCGAACTTAGACCCTGGGGCTTCGCCCGCGAAGCGGTAAAATCGCCTCTCTGTCGCATTGTCGAACGGGTGGCGGACGCAATATAACGCTTGCGACACGACGTCAGACGGCATCGCGAAAATGGGAGATATCCGATGAGCCTCAAAGACCCGAGCCTGCTTCGCCAGGCAGCCCTTGTTGGCACCCGCTGGATCGAAGCGGACGGCAGCGGCATCGCCGTGAAGAACCCCGCGACGGGCGAGCTCGTCGGCCATGTGCCGAAGCTCGGCGCCAAGGAGACCAAGGAGGCGATCGACGCCGCCGCCGAGGCCCAGAAGGGCTGGGCCGCCCGCACCGCCAAGGAACGCTCGGCCGTGCTGCGCAAGTGGTTCGAGCTGATGATCGAGAACAAGGAAGACCTCGGCCGCATCCTCACCATGGAGCAGGGCAAGCCGATCGCGGAGGCCACCGGCGAGATCGTCTATGGCGCGAGCTTCGTCGAATGGTTCGCCGAGGAGGCCCGCCGCATCTATGGCGACATCGTCCCGGGCCACCAGAAGGACAAGCGCATCCTCGTGATGAAGCAGCCGATCGGCGTCGTCGCGGCCATCACGCCCTGGAACTTCCCGAACGCCATGATCACCCGCAAGGCCGGTCCAGCCTTCGCCGCCGGCTGCGCCATGGTGCTCAAGCCGGCCTCGCAGACGCCGTTCTCGGCGATTGCCATCGCCATCCTCGCCGAGCGCGCCGGCCTGCCCGCCGGCCTGTTCAGCGTCATCACCGGGTCGGCCCGCGAGATCGGCGCGGAGATGACCGCCAACCCGACCGTGCGCAAGCTCACCTTCACCGGCTCGACGGAAATCGGCGCCGAGCTCTACAAGCAGTGCGCACCGACCATCAAGAAGCTCGGTCTGGAACTCGGCGGCAATGCCCCCTTCATCGTCTTCGACGATGCCGATCTCGATGCGGCCGTCGAGGGCGCGCTAATCGCCAAGTTCCGCAACAACGGCCAGACCTGCGTGTGCGCCAACCGGCTCTATGTGCAGGACGCCGTCTATGACGCCTTCTCCGAAAAGCTCGCCGCCGCCGTCGGCAGGCTGAAGACCGGCAACGGCTTCGACGAGGGCGTGGTGCTCGGCCCGCTGATCGATACGGCGGCACTGGAAAAGGTGGAGGAGCACGTCAACGACGCGGTGAAGAAGGGCGGCCGGGTCGTGCAGGGCGGCAAGCGCCATGCGCTCGGCGGCACCTTCTACGAGGCGACCGTCCTTGCCGACGTGACGCGCGACATGGCCGTCGCACGGGAAGAGACCTTTGGTCCCGTCGCGCCGCTCTTCCGCTTCAAGGACGAGGACGACGTCATCGCCCAGGCGAACGACACGGAATTCGGCCTTGCCTCCTATTTCTACGCCAAGGACCTGTCGCGCGTCTTCCGCGTGGCCGAGGCGCTGGAATACGGCATGGTCGGCGTCAATACCGGCCTCATCTCGACGGCCGAAGCCCCCTTCGGCGGCGTGAAGCTCTCCGGCCTCGGCCGCGAGGGCTCCAGATACGGCATCGAGGAATTCACCGAGATCAAGTATGTCTGCCTCGGCGGCATCGGCTGATACGGCGGTTTGACCCTTTCCGGCCGGGCATCGTCCGGCCGGTTCCGTTTTTTTGAGGAGGAGTACACCGTGGCAGCACCGAAGAACGCCTTCAAGGCCGCGCTTGCCGAGGGCCGGTTCCAGCTTGGCCTGTGGGCGGCGCTCGGCAGTGCTTATGCCGCGGAGGTCCTCTCCACCAGCGGCTACGACTGGCTGCTGATTGACGGCGAGCACGGGCCCAACGACGTGCCGATGATCGGCGCGCAGATCGGCGCGCTCCGTCATTCGCCGACCCATGCCATGGTGCGCCCGCCGATGGGCGAGGCCTGGCTGCTCAAGCAACTGCTCGACCAGGGCGCCCAGAGCTTCCTCATCCCCATGGTCGAATCGGCGGCGCAGGCGAAGGCGCTCGTGCGTGCGCTGCGCTATCCGCCGCACGGCATCCGCGGCGTCGGCGCGGGGCTCGGCCGGGCCAGCGACTTCAACCGCACGCCCGACTACCTTGCGACCGCCGACGACGAAATCTGCCTGATCGTGCAGGTCGAGAGCCGCGCGGGCGTCGCGGCCATCGACGAGATCGCCGCCGTCGAGGGCGTGGACGGCGTCTTCGTCGGCCCGTCGGATCTCGCCGCGGACATGGGCCTTCTCGGCAATCCCGGCGCGCCGGAGGTGCTGGCCGCCATCACCCATGTCTTCGAGCGCACCGGGGCGCACGGCAAGGCGCGGGGTATCATGACGGTCTCGCTGCCGCAGGCCGACATCTACCGCGACCTCGGCGCGGATTTCATGGCGATCGGCACCGACGTCAACTGCCTCGTCTCGGCGGTCGAGAACCTGCGCCGCAGCTTCCTTGGCGAAGCGGTGATCGAAAAGCCCGGCGGCGGCTACTGACGCCTGCGGCCCCGGCCGGTCAGTTGATGGATTGCAGCAGCGTTTCGCGCGCCGATTTCAGGTGCTGCCGGCAGGCCAGCTCGATCCCGGCCGGATCGCGCGAGCGCAGCGCCGCGATATAGGCGAGGTGCTCCTGGAGCGCCCGGGCGTTGCGCTGGCGGGCATTCGTCTTGTTCCACTGGTAGTGATAGTGGAAGACGATGGCGATCACGTCGTAGAAATCGACGATGAAGCGGTTCTTCGAGGCGCGGTGCACCAGAAGGTGGAAGCGTTCGTCGAGCTCGGAGAAATCCAGGTAGCGGTTCTCGATGTCGGCGAGGATCGCATGGTGCACGGCCTCGATCGCGTCCAGCTCCGGCCAGGCGGGGTGATCCTGCGGCAGGTGCGCGAAGGCAAGCGCCGAGCGCAGTTCGAACATCTCGCGTACTTCCGTCAATTCCAGTGCGAAGTCGCGGGTAAAGCCCTTCAGCACCCAATGGCTGTTCGGCCGCTTCTCGATCAGGCCGAAGCGGCTGAAGCGGATGAGGAATTCGCGCACGCTCGTCGTGCCGATGCCGATCTCGCGGGCGAGCTCCAGCTCGTTGATCTGCATGCCCGGCTGCGCCCCGCCGTCGAGAATCCGGCGCATGAAGCTGCGCTCGATGATTTCCGAGAGCGAATCCGTCTCCTCCGTCGGAAAGTAGTCGGAGGCGAGCGGCTGGCGCAGCACGATCTTGCGGCGCTTCTCCCAGGCGATCAGGCCGACCTCCTCGAGCCGCGTCAGGATGGCGCGCACAGTGGTGCGGCTGACGCCGAGCGCCGTGCCGAGCTCCGGCTCGGAGGGAAGGCTCGCCGTCTGCTCCAGGAGCTTCACGCAGCGATTGAAGGCGTCCTTGAAGACGGTGTTCTGCTTGGCCATGGATGCCGCCGATGTTGAAGTTCGCGGAACCGGAAGGTTCGCCGGAGCCGCACCTTGCGCCGCCCCGTCATCCTGCCTTTCCGCCCGCCTTCATATTACCTATTGACGACGATCTGTCTATTGTCGATAAAAGACAAAAGCGCTGGCAGGAGGACGCCGGCCGGGAGGATCGATGCAGACGCGGACCATCGGCAGGACGGACCTCGCCGTGACCGAATACAGCTTCGGCACCGCGCCGCTTGGCGGGCTCTACCGGGCCTGCCCGCGCGACGTCGCGATGGCGACGCTGGACACGGCCTGGCAGGAGGGCCTGCGCTACTACGACACCGCCCCCTGGTACGGCTTCGGCCGCGCCGAGCGCACCGTCGGCGATTTCCTCCGCGACAAGCCGAAGGCAAGCTACGTGCTGTCGACGAAGGTCGGGCGCGTCATGCGGCCGGTGCCGGACGACCGGATGCCGGACTACGGTTTCGTCGACCCGCTGCCCTTCGACGTGCACTACGACTACAGCTATGACGGCATCATGCGCTGCGTCGAACTGAGCCATGCCCGGCTGGGCCTCAACCGGATCGACATCCTCTATGTGCACGACATCGGCGTCTATACCCACGGCGCCGAGCGCAACGCCGTCTACCTGCGCCAGCTTCTCGATTCCGGCCTGAAGGCGCTGTCCGAGCTGAAGGCGTCGGGCGCCATCAGGGCCTATGGGCTCGGCGTCAACGAGGTGCCGGTCTGCCTCGATGTGATGCGCGCGGCGGACCTCGACTGCATCCTGCTGGCAGGCCGCTATACGCTGCTGGACCGCTCCGCCGTGGCGGAGCTGCTGCCGCTCTGCGAGCGGAAGGGGACGTCGCTGGTGGTCGGCGGCGTCTTCAATTCCGGCATCCTCGCCACCGGTCCCGTCGAGGGCGCGCATTTTGACTACATGCCGGCAACGCCCGAGATCGCCGGTAAGGTCGGCGCAATGATGGAGATCGCGCAGGAAAAGGGCGTGCCGCTTGCAGCGCCCGCCCTGCAGTTCCCGCTGCGGCATCCGTCCGTCGCCTCCGTCCTGCTCGGCACGGCGAAGCCGGAAAGCCTGCGCCGCAACATGGATTTGGCGCGCATGGCCCTGCCGAAGAACATCTACCCGGCTTTCGAGCCCTATACGCTGGTGGCGCCCGCGCTCGGGAGCGACGCCGTCCGCCAGTAGCTTTCGATCGGGGAGGATCGAAGATCATGTTGAAAGGCATCCATCCGCTGCTCGGTCCCGATCTCCTGCACGCGATCAGGACGATGGGCCATGGCGACGACATCGTCATCGCGGATGCCAATTTTCCGGCAGGCTTCCTCGGCCCGAAGGTGATTAGAGCCGATGGCGTCGATGCGGCGGCGATGACGGAGGCGGTGCTGGCGCACATGCCGCTCGATACCTTCGTTCCGCAAGCGGCCTGGCGCATGGAGGTGGTGGGCGATCCCGCCGCGGTGCCGGAGATCTGCGCGACGTTCCAGGATGTGGTGCATCGCCTCGCCGGCGATTTCACGGTTCACGCCGTCGAGCGCTTCGCCTTTTACGAGATGGCCAGGAAGGCGGCCTGCATCGTCGCGACCACGGAGTTCCGCCTCTACGGCAATATCATTCTCAAGAAGGGTGTCGTTTACCCGCACGAGGTCTACCGGGTCTAGGGTGCCCGGCGGCCGCCGTTTGGGAGGACGGGGGCGATGGACTGGAATGCCTGGAAATGCGGATGTCGCGAACGGAATCGCTCGCTTGCCAAGCAGGAAAAGCGGGTGTAGCTTGCCCCGGATAATGTTTTTTATCGATAAAAGATCGAGTTGTTTGCTTCCTGCAACGCGATCCGCACGGAGGACAGGGAGCACCTGAGAGGAGAAACCGATGAGCATTGTAAGATCGCTTCTCACCCGCCGCGCCTTCAGTGCGCTCGCGGGTGCTGCCGTCCTCGCCACCATGGCCCCGGCCTCCGCCTTCGCGCAGGACGTCACCATTCCGATCATCGTCAAGGACACCACGTCCTTCTACTGGCAGATCGTGCTGGCCGGCGCCCGCCAGGCCGGCAAGGACCTCGGCGTCAACGTGCCCGAACTCGGCGCCCAGTCGGAATCCGACATCAACGGCCAGATCAGCATCCTTGAAAACGCCGTCGCCGGCAGCCCGGCTGCCGTTGTCATCTCGCCGACGGAATTCAAGGCGCTCGGCAAGCCGGTCGACGAGGCGGCCAAGTCCGTGCCGATCATCGGCATCGACTCGGCGGCCGATTCCAAGGCCTTCACCTCGTTCCTGACGACCGACAACGTCCAGGGCGGCCGCATCGCCGCCGATGGCCTTGCCGCCGCCGTCAAGGCCGCGACGGGCAAGGAGGAGGGCGCGATCGCCATCATCACCAGCCTGCCCGGCGTCGGTTCGCTCGACCAGCGCCGCGAGGGCTTCCTCGATCAGGTCAAGACGAAGTATCCGGGCTTCAAGGTCGTCGCCGACAAATATGCGGACGGCCAGGCCACGACGGGCCTCAACATGATGACCGACCTCATCACCGCCAATCCCGACCTCGTCGGCGTCTTCGCCTCCAACCTCATCATGGCGCAGGGCGTCGGCCAGGCGATCGCGGAGAACAAGCTCGGCGACAAGATCAAGGTCATCGGCTTCGACAGCGACGAGAAGACCGTCGGCTTCCTCAAGGAAGGGGTGCTCGCCGGCCTCGTCGTGCAGGACCCCTACCGCATGGGCTACGACGGCGTGAAGACGGCGCTCGCGGTCTCCAAGGGCGAGAAGGTCGAGACCTTCGTCGATACCGGCGCGAACCTCGTCACCAAGGACAACATGGCCGATCCGAAGATCGACGCCCTCCTGAACCCGAAGGTGAACTGACGGTTTGACCGCCTCCCGCCCGGACGGCATCATCCGGGCGGGACGCTTTCCGCGAACGAGGGAGGACGCAGCGATGAGCAGCCTCGAAGAGCTCAGCCATCGGCATGAAGACGAGGCGAAACTCGCCGAATCCGACGCGGTGCCGCGCGGCGCGCCCATTCTCGAACTGCGCGGCTTGCAGAAGAAATACGGTCTCGTCGAGGCCCTGAAGCCCGCGACGATCACCTTCCTCGCCGGGGAGATCCACGCCATCGTCGGCGAGAACGGCGCGGGAAAATCCACCCTCATCAAGCTCCTGACCGGCGTCATCCGCCGCACGGCCGGCGAGGTCTACTGGTGCGGCAGGCCCGTGCAGCTCGCCACGCCGACCGAGGCGATCTCCCGGGGCATCAACGCCGTGCACCAGGAGGTCGTGCTGTGCCCGCACCTGTCCGTGGCGGCCAACATGTTCCTCGGCGACGAGATGAACCGCTACGGCCTGATGCGCAAGGGCGCCATGGAGCGCGCCGCCCAGGCGGTGCTCGACGATCTCGGCTTCCAGCTCCCCGCCGCCGCCCTTCTCGGCACGCTCACCATCGGCCAGCAGCAGCTCGTCGCCACGGCCAGAGCCGCCATGCGCGGCATCCGCTTCCTCATCTTCGACGAGCCAACCGCTTATTTGACGCGCCAGGAATCCGCCCAGCTCTTCCGGCTCATCCGCCGGCTGCGAGACCAGGGCGTCACCATCGTCTATATCAGCCACCGCATGGAAGAGGTGTTCGAACTCGCCGACCGGGTCTCGGTGCTGCGCGACGGCGCCCATGTCGGCACGCGGCTGATCGGCGAGACCAATGAGAACGAGCTGATCGCGCTGATGATCAACCGCTCGATCGAGCAGATCTACCACAAGGAGACGATGCCGGCCGGCGAGGTCATCGTCGAGACCCGCGGCCTCTCGGGCCCCGGCTTCGAGGATGTCTCGCTCACGGTGCGGTCCGGGCAGATCGTCGGGCTCTACGGCCTCATCGGCGCGGGCCGCAGCGAATTCGCGCTCGGCCTCTATGGCCGCCAGCCGGTTTCCGCCGGCGAGATCCTCTGGGATGGCAGGAAGGTCGCCATTCCCAACGAGCGCGCGGCGATGGCGCTCGGCATCGCGCTTGCGCCGGAAAGCCGCCGCGACCAGGGCCTCTGCCTCAACCTGCCCATCGGGCTCAACATCAACCTGCCGGTCTTCCGGCGCCTCAGCTCCGGCCTCGTGATCCGCAAGCGCGACGAGGCCGACAATGCCGACCGGCAGATCCGCGACCTGCGCATCAAGACACCGTCGCGCCGCGTGCTCGTCTCCGCCATGTCCGGCGGCAACCAGCAGAAGATCGTCATCGGCAAGTGGCTGAGCCATGGGGCGCGGCTTTTCATCTTCGACGAGCCGACCGTCGGCGTCGACGTCGGCACCAAGGCGGAGATCTACCGCCTGTTCGCCGAGCTTCTGAAGCAGGGCGCCGGCATCATCCTCATCTCGTCCTACCTGCCGGAAGTCTACGAGCTTTCCGACCGGCTGCATGTCTTCCGCGGCGGCCGTCTGGTCGCCAGCCACGACCACGGGGCGGCCTCGCACGAGGACGTCCTGACCCAGGCCATCGGCATCTGAACCGCCGCGCGAAAAAGGGAGAAGAAGCATGAGCGTGGAGACGACGACGGAAAGCGCCCCGGCGCCGAAGCGGGGCACCAACATCCTGCTCGGCCTGACGCTGCTCGGCCTGCTGCTGGCGCTGTGGCTGGCCCTCGGGCTTGCGACGCACGCCTTCTGGACGCCGAACAACATCTCGAACCTGCTGCGGCAGGGGGCGATGACGGCGATCCTGGCGGTCGGCCAGACCTTCGTGATCATCACGGCCGGCATCGACCTTTCCGTCGGGGCTATCGTCGGCTTTACCAGCGTCATCGTCGCCTGGCTGCTGCAGGCCGGCGTGCCGCTCTGGGCGGCGATCGTCCTGACGCTGCTGATCGGCGTCGCCATCGGCGCGTTCCACGGCTTCGGCATCGTGCGCATGGGCCTGCCGCCCTTCATCATCACGCTGGCGACGCTCACCTCGCTGCGCGGCATCGGCCTCCTCATCACCAACGGCTCGACGATCTCGATCAGCCACGAGGGCTTCACCAATTTCTCCCGCGCCGATTTCCTCGGCGTGCCGAGCCTGTTCTGGATGGTCGTGCTGGTGGCGATCCCCGCCTTCGTCTTCCTCCATCTCTCCCGCTTCGGCCGTTATCTCTTCGCCGTCGGCTCGAACAAGGAGGCCGCGCGCCTGTCGGGCGTGAATGTCGACCGCACCATCTATCTCGCCTATATCCTCTCGGCCACCTGCGCCGCCTTCGTCGGCCTGCTGCTCGCCTCGCGCATCGGCATCGGCAACGCCACCCAGGCGGAAGGCTGGGAGCTTCAGGCGATCGCCTCCTCGGTCATCGGCGGCACCAGCCTCTTCGGCGCGGTCGGCTCCATCCACGGCCCGCTGCTCGGCGCCTTCATCCTGGCGACCATCAACAACGGGGCGAACCTCCTCAACGTGAACTCCTTCTGGCAGCGCATCATCACGGGCCTGCTGATCATCGTCATCGTCTATTTCGACCAGTTGCGCCGCCGCGGAAGCCGCTGAGATGAAAGCCGTCGTCTGCATGGAACCCGGCCGCCTCGAGGCGGTCGACCGTGACCCTCCGGCCGGCCCCGCCGCGGGCTGGGTGCGCCTCGCCGTCAGCCATGTCGGCATCTGCGGCACGGACTACCATATCTTCGAGGGCAAGCACCCGTTCCTCGACTATCCCCGCGTCATGGGCCACGAGGTCTCGGCCACCGTCGTCGATCCCGGCACGAGCGCCCTTGCCGCCGGCACGCCGGTCGTGGTGAATCCCTACATTTCCTGCGGCACCTGCATCGCCTGCCGGAAGGGCAAGCCGAACTGCTGCACCGCGATCCGCGTGCTCGGCGTCCACACCGACGGCGCCTTCTGCGAGGAAATCCTGCTGCCGGCGGAAAACCTCTATCCTTCCGGCGGCCTCTCGCTGGAGGCCGCCGCGACCGTCGAGTTCCTGGCGATCGGCGCCCATGCGGTCCGCCGCGCGGCAGCGCCCGCGGGCTCCGGCGCCCTCGTCATCGGCGCCGGCCCCATCGGCCTCGGCACCGCGCTGTTTTCCCGCATCGCCGGCCATGACGTGACGCTGATGGACATGTCAGGCGAACGGCTCGCCATGGCCGCCGGGCGTTTCGGCCTTGAAAAGGGCATCCTCGCCGGGCCGGCCGCCGCGGAGGCGGTGCGCCGGGCAACCGGCGGCGACGGTTTCGACGTGGTCTTCGATGCAACGGGTCATGTGGCCTCGATGGAAACCGCCTTCGCCCATGTCGCCCATGGCGGCACGCTGGTCCTGGTCAGCGTGGTGAAGGAGGACATCCGCTTCTCCGATCCCGAATTCCACAAGCGGGAGATGACGCTGATCGGCAGCCGCAACGCGACGCGCGCCGATTTCGAGCATGTCATGGCCTCCATCCGCGATGGCCGGGTGCCGGTGGAGGCGCTCGTCACCCACCGCACGGTGCTCGATCGCGTCCCCGTCGACCTCGCCCGCTGGGCGACGGAGAAATCGGGTCTCATCAAGGCTGTCGTGCGTGTCGCCGATAGCGGCGGGGGAGGCTGATTCCCGTTCATTCCCGCGAAAGGATCGCGGGTTTAGGATGATTTCGTGGAATGTTGCCACGCAGCGAAAACCTGATAGTGTTTTCGCAACTGCGGAAACCGGGTGAGACGGCGCGTCGGGCATAGGCCCTGCGCCGGGAAATGGGATAACGCGTCGGATGTATTATCAGCTCTACGAACTCAATCATGCGATGATGGCGCCCTGGCGCGCCGCCGCGGACCAGATGCGCCTCGCCTTCCGCAATCCGCTCAATCCGCTCGCCCACACCTATTTCGGCCGCACCATGGCGGCCGGCTTCGAGGTGCTCGAACGCACAACCCGGCGCTACGGCAAGCCGGAATTCGGCCTCGATACCACGCTCATCGACGGCAAGTCCGTTTCAGTCCATGAAAAGGTCGTCTGGCAGCGCCCCTTCTGCAACCTCATCCATTTCGAGCGCTGTCTGCCGGCCGGCCACCGCAAGGACCCGAAGATCCTGATCGTCGCGCCGATGTCGGGCCACTATGCGACGCTGCTGCGTGGCACGGTCGAGGCGATGCTTCCCCACGCCGAAGTGCACATCACCGACTGGATCGACGCGCGCATGGTGCCGCTCTCCGAAGGCACCTTCGATCTCGACGACTATATCGACTACGTCATCCAGATGCTGCATGCGCTCGGGCCGGATACCCATGTCATCGCCGTCTGCCAGCCGGCCGTGCCGGTCCTGGCCGCCGTCGCGGTCATGGAGGCGGACGACGACCCGCTCTCGCCCTCCACCATGACGCTGATGGGCGGGCCGATCGACACGCGCATCAACCCGACCGCCGTGAACAAGCTCGCGGAGGAAAAGCCGATCGAGTGGTTCCGCGACAATGTCGTCATGCCCGTGCCGTGGCCGCAGCCGGGCTTCATGCGCATGGTCTATCCGGGCTTCCTGCAGCTTTCCGGCTTCATGTCGATGAACCTCGACCGCCACGTCATCGCGCACAAGGAGTTCTTCGCCCATCTCGTGAAGAATGACGGCGATGCCGCCGAAAAGCACCGCGACTTCTACGACGAATACCTTGCCGTCATGGACCTGACGGCCGAATTCTACCTGCAGACGGTGGAGACGGTCTTCATGAAGCACGCCCTGCCGAAGGGCGAGATGATGCACCGCGCGCGCGCCGTCGACACGACGGCGATCCGCAAGGTGGCGCTGCTGACCGTCGAGGGCGAGAACGACGACATTTCCGGCGTCGGCCAGACCAAGGCGGCGCAGACCATCTGCACCAACATCCCCGCCGACATGCGCATGCACTACATGCAGCCGGATGTCGGCCACTATGGCGTCTTCAACGGCTCGCGCTTCCGCAAGGAGATCGCGCCGCGCATCCTCTCCTTCATCGCCGCGCACGGCAAGGCGACGAAGGCAAAGCCGGTGCCGCGCGTCATCAAGGGCGGGAAATCCGGCGACGCCGCCTGATTTTCCGGGCTCGTTTCAGGTACTTGCCCGATTCTGCCGGGCATCGTCTTGAACGCCGCATGCGCGCTGCCCACATCGGAATCACCGGAAGCCGGAGTGGTTTCCGCCGATCGTGAGGAAGATTGCACATGAACCAGTCAGCACTGATCCGTCCGGACTGGACGCCTGCGACCATCGCCCTGATGGTGCTCGGCTTCGTGGTGTTCTGGCCGCTCGGCCTTGCCATGCTTGCCTACATCATCTTCGGTGACCGCCTGAAAAACTTCAAGAAGGACGCCAACGACACCGTGGACGGCATGTTCGCCTCCTGCCGCGGCAAGTTCCGTGGCGGCCGTGGCCGTGGCCGCGCCTTCCGCAACGCCACCGGCAACGGCGCTTTCGACGACTGGCGCGACGCCGAGCTCGCCCGCCTCGACGAGGAGCGCCGCAAGCTCGACGAGATGCGCGAGGAGTTCGATTCCTATGTCCGCGAACTGCGCCGCGCCAAGGACCAGGAGGAGTTCGACCGCTTCATGCGCGAACGCCGCGCCAATGGCCAGGGCGACGTGCCGGGCTTCCCGGCCACGTAACGACGCTTGGGGCAGTCCGTTCCCCACCCTCCGTCATCCTCGGGCTCGACCCGAGGATCCACGCGCCGCTCGCGACGTGGATGTTGGGCCAACGCCGACCATGACGGCAGGGTAAGAAACGGGAATCAAGCAAAGCATCACCGGCGCCAAGTGCGCCGGTTTTTCGTCGAGGCGTTTCAGCGGCCCTCGAATCGGCTATGAAAGGCAGCATGTTCTCCCTGGTTCGAAAGCCCCGCAAGGCCCTGAAGACCCCGCCTCAGCCGGAACGGCGCGAGATCGACGTCAATGGCCGGGCCCTGCCGCTCACCATAAGGCGGGATCTGCGCGCCACGCGCCTGACGCTGCGCATCGAGCCCGGCGGCCGCGCTCTGCGCATGACGGTACCGAACGGCATTGCCGAGCGCGACATCCGCGAATTCCTCGCCCGCCATCAGGGCTGGCTGATGACGAAGCTGGCAAGATTCCGCTCCACCAACGAACTGGAAGACGGCGGCTATGTCATGATCCGTGGCGTCGCCCACCGCATCGAGGCGACGGGCAGGCTGCGCGGGCTGACCGAGGCCGTCATCGTCGACGACGAGGCGGTGCTGCGCGTCGGCGGCATGGAGGAGAGCATTCCCCGCCGCATCGGCGATTTCCTGAAGAAGGAGGCGCGGCTGGAGCTGGACAGGCTCGTCGCCGTCCATGCCGGGCGCATCGGCAGGCGCGTGAAGTCGCTGACGCTGCGCGATACCCGCAGCCGCTGGGGCTCCTGCTCGGCGGACGGCGCGCTCAGCTTCTCCTGGCGCATCGCCATGGCCCCGCCCCATGTCATCGACTATCTCGCCGCCCATGAGGTGGCCCATCTGCGCGAGATGAATCACAGCGCCGCCTTCTGGGCGCTCTGCGCGCAGCTCTGCCCGGCCACCGAGGAGGCCAAGCGCTGGCTGAAGCGCAACGGCAGCCTGCTGCACGCGGTCGATTTCGGCTAAGCGGCTTCGGCCCGGAGCGGCCGCCGGCTAGCGGCCCCGGTCCGCCAGCGCCTCGCGGATCTTCCTGTCGGTCTTGTACTGCCCCAGCGCATAGACCGCCCAGATCGCCGCCGGCAGCCAGCCGATCAGCGTGATCTGCAGGATGAGGCAGATGATGCCTGCAATCGGCCGCCCGATCGTGAAAAAGACGAGAAAGGGCAGCAGGATGGCAATGATGAGGCGCATGGGTGTCTCCGGTCTTGGTCCTCCCTCCATATGGGCTCGCGCGAACCGGGTGCAAGGGGCGGCGGTTCCCGGGGACCGGGCGCCGTCTTTCGGCTCGACTCTTCCGGTGATTCATGCGACTTCCTGCGCCATGACACTCGACATAAAAATCTGCGGGCTGAGGACCGGGGAGGCCGTCGACAAGGCCGTCGCGCTCGGCGCGAGCCACATCGGCTTCATCTTCTTTCCGAAAAGCCCGCGCAACATCGAGCCGTCCGACGCCGGCCGCCTGGCGGAGCGTGCGCGCGGCCGCGCCAGGATTGTCGCCGTCACGGTCGATGCCGACAGCGACACGCTCGACGAGATCGTCGACCAGCTTTCGCCCGATATTCTCCAGCTCCACGGTAGCGAAAGCCCGGAGCGGGTGCTGAACGTCAAGGCGGTCTACGGCCTGCCCGTCATCAAGGCCTTTTCGGTGCGCGAGGCGGACGACCTGAAGAAGATCGACCCCTATATCGGCATCGCCGACCGCTTCCTCTTCGATGCGAAGCCCCCGGCGAACTCGGAGCTTCCCGGTGGCAACGGCGTCGCCTTCGACTGGAACCTCATGCATCTGCTTGACGGCGGCGTCGATTACATGCTTTCCGGTGGACTGAACAAGGATAACCTCGCCGAGGCCATCCGGCTCACCGGCGCGCCGGGCATAGACGCCAGTTCCGGTGTCGAGAGCGCGCCCGGCGTGAAGGACCTCGGCCTGATGGAAGAATTTTTTGAAGCGGCACGAAAAGCCGAACGCGAGACGGCCGTCGCAGGGAGAGGCAAGTGAACCAGTCACCCAACCTAAATTCGTTCCGCGAAGGTCCTGACGAGGACGGCCGCTTCGGCATCTTCGGCGGCCGTTTCGTTGCCGAGACCCTGATGCCGCTGATCCTCGACCTCCAGGACGAGTGGAACAGGGCCAAGACCGACCCGGCCTTCCAGGCGGAGCTGAAGGACCTCGGCGCCCATTATATCGGCCGCCCGAGCCCGCTCTATTATGCCGAGCGCCTGACGCAGCATCTCGGCGGCGCGAAGATCTATTTCAAGCGCGAGGAGCTGAACCACACCGGCTCGCACAAGATCAACAATTGCATCGGCCAGATCCTGCTCGCCAAGCGCATGGGCAAGACGCGCATCATCGCCGAGACCGGTGCCGGCCAGCATGGCGTCGCCTCGGCCACCGTCGCCGCCCGCTTCGGCTTCCCCTGCGTCGTCTACATGGGCGCGACGGATGTCGAGCGTCAGGCGCCCAACGTCTTCCGCATGAAGCTGCTCGGTGCCGAGGTCCGTCCCGTCACGGCCGGCCACGGCACGCTGAAGGACGCCATGAACGAGGCGCTGCGTGACTGGGTCACCAATGTCGAGGACACCTATTACCTGATCGGCACCGCTGCCGGCCCGCATCCCTATCCCGAGCTGGTGCGCGATTTCCAGGCCGTCATCGGCGTGGAAGCGCGCGAGCAGATGCTCGCCGCCGAAGGCCGCCTGCCGGACATGGTGGTCGCCGCCGTCGGCGGCGGTTCCAACGCCATCGGCCTCTTCCATCCCTTCCTCGACGACAAGGACGTGCGGATCGTCGGCGTCGAAGCCGGCGGCAAGGGCCTCGACGGCGAGGAGCACTGCGCTTCGCTGACGGCCGGTTCCCCGGGCGTCCTGCACGGCAACCGCACTTATCTCCTGCAGGATGCCGACGGCCAGATCAAGGAAGGCCATTCGATCTCCGCCGGCCTCGACTATCCCGGCATCGGCCCGGAACATGCCTGGCTGCACCAGATCGGCCGCGCCGAATATGTCCCGATCATGGACGACGAGGCGCTGGAGGCCTTCCAGTTGCTGACGAAGCTCGAGGGCATCATCCCAGCGCTGGAGCCGAGCCACGCCATCGCCGAGGTGATCAAGCGCGCGCCGAAGATGGGCAAGGACCAGATCATCCTGATGAACCTCTCCGGCCGCGGCGACAAGGATATCTTCACCGTCGGCAAGATCCTTGGCATGGAGCTCTGAGATGACCGCACGCATGGACAAACGCTTCGCCGATCTTTCCGCCGAAGGCCGCCCGGCCCTCGTCACCTATTTCATGGGCGGCGATCCGGATTATGCGAGCTCGCTGGAGATCATGAAGGCGCTGCCGAAGGCAGGCTCCGACGTCATCGAGCTCGGCATGCCCTTCTCCGACCCGATGGCCGACGGCCCGGCGATCCAGCTCGCTGGCCAGCGCGCGCTGAAGGCCGGCCAGACGCTCGCCAAGACGCTGCAGATGGCCCGCGACTTCCGCAAGGAGGACGACGCGACCCCGATCGTGCTGATGGGCTACTACAACCCGATCTATGTCTACGGCGTCGAGCGCTTCCTCGACGATGCGCTGGAAGCCGGCATCGACGGCCTCATCGTCGTCGACCTGCCGCCGGAAATGGATGACGAGCTCTGCATCCCGGCGCTCGCCAGGGGCATCAACTTCATCCGTCTCGCGACCCCGACCACGGACGAGAAGCGCCTGCCTGCCGTTCTCAGGAACACCTCGGGCTTCGTCTACTATGTCTCGATGAACGGCATCACCGGCTCGGCCCTGCCCGATCCCTCGCTCATCGGCGGCGCGGTCGGCCGCATCAAGGCGCATACGAAGCTGCCGGTCTGCGTCGGCTTCGGCGTCAAGACGGCCGAGCATGCCCGCGCCATCGGTGCCTCGGCGGACGGCGTCGTCGTCGGCACCGCCATCGTCAACCAGATCGCCTCCAGCCTCACGGCGGAAGGCACGGCCAGCGCCGCCACCGTTGCCGGTGTCGAGACGCTGGTCATGAGCCTCGCGTCGGGCGTGCGCAGCGCCCGCCTTGCGGCGGCGGAGTAAAGTTCCCACATGGGAACCATTGTAACGGGAGCTAGACCGTGAACTGGATCACGAATTACGTTCGGCCGAAGATCAACTCGATGCTTGGCCGCCCTGACCGGGACGTACCGGAAAATCTCTGGATCAAGTGCCCGGAAACCGGCGAGATGGTGTTCCACCGCGATCTCGAGGAGAACAAGTGGGTCATCCCGGCTTCGGGCTACCACATGAAGATGCCGGCGAAGGCCCGCCTGAAGGACCTTTTCGACGAAGGCGTCTACGAGTCCCTGCAGCAGCCGAAGGTGGCGCAGGACCCGCTGAAGTTCCGCGATTCGAAGAAATACACCGATCGCCTGAAGGACAGCCGCGCCAAGACCGAACTGGAGGACACAATCCTCGCCGGCGTCGGCAAGGTGCGCGGCGTCAAGCTCGTCGCCGTCGTGCACGAATTCGCCTTCATGGGCGGCTCGCTCGGCATTGCCGCCGGCGAGGCGATCATCAAGGCCTTCGAACGCGCCATCGCGGAAAAGTGCCCGCTCGTCATGTTCCCCGCCTCCGGCGGCGCGCGCATGCAGGAAGGCATCCTCTCGCTGATGCAGCTTCCCCGCACCACGGTCGCCGTGGAGATGCTGAAGGAAGCGGGCCTGCCCTATATCGTCGTGCTCACCAACCCGACGACCGGCGGCGTGACGGCCTCCTACGCCATGCTGGGCGATATCCATCTTGCCGAACCCGGCGCAGAAATCTGCTTCGCCGGCAAGCGCGTCATCGAGCAGACCATCCGCGAGAAGCTGCCCGAGGGCTTCCAGACCTCGGAATACCTTCTGGAGCACGGCATGGTCGACATGGTCGTCAAGCGCCATGACATTCCCGATACGCTGGCCCGCCTTCTGAAGATCCTGATGAAGAAGCCGGCGGCATCCGCGGCGGCCACGAACGGCGCTCTCGCCATCGCGGCCCAGTGACATGACCGGCGTGATGGCCAGCGAGGCGGCGGCGGAGATCGAGAAACTTCTCGGTCTCCATCCCAAGGGGTTCGATCTGTCGCTGGACCGTATCACGCGGCTTCTCTCCGCGCTCGGCGATCCGCACCTGAAACTGCCGCCCGTCATCCATGTGGCCGGCACCAACGGCAAGGGCTCGGTCACGGCCTTCTGCCGGTCGATCCTGGAGGCCGAGGGCCTCTCCGTCCACGTCCACACCTCGCCCCATCTCGTCAACTGGCACGAGCGCTATCGCCTCGGCCTCAAGGGCGGGCGCGGCCGCTTCGTCGAGGACGCCGTCCTTGCGGATGCGGTGCGTCGCGTCGCCGAGGCCAATGGCGGCGAGAAGATCACCGTCTTCGAGATCCTGACGGCCGTCACCTTCCTGTTGTTTTCCGAGCATCCGGCCGACGTCTCGATCATCGAGGTCGGCCTCGGCGGCCGCTTCGACGCGACCAATGTCATTCAGCATCCCGCCGTCTCGGTCATCATGCCGATCTCGCTCGACCACCAGGCCTATCTCGGCGACCGCGTCGAGCTGATCGCCGCCGAGAAGGCCGGAATCATGAAGCGCGGCGCGCCCGTCGTGATCGGCTTCCAGAGCGAGGAGGCCGCCCGCGATGTGCTGATCGAGACCGCCGAGCGTCTCGGATGCCCGCATGCCGTCTACGGCCAAGATTTCATGGCGCATGAGGAATACGGCCGCCTCGTCTACCAGGACGAGTTCGGTCTTGCCGACCTGCCGCTGCCGCGCCTGCCGGGCCGCCACCAATATGCCAATGCCGCTGCCGCCATCCGCGCCGTCAAGGCGGCTGGCCTTGCGGTTTCCGACCATGCGCTGGAAATGGGCCTGGCCCGCGTCGAATGGCCGGGCCGCCTGCAACGCCTGACGGACGGCGCGCTCCTGCGGCTTGCCCCGCGCGGCAGCGAGATCTGGGTCGATGGCGGCCACAATCCGGGCGCCGGCCAGGTGATTTCCGAGACCATGGCGAATTACGAGGAGCGTGAGCCGCGCCCGCTCTTCCTCATTACCGGCATGATCAACACGAAGGACCCGGTCGGCTATTTCGAGCCGTTCCGCGGCCTGGCCGAACGCGTCTTCACCGTGCCGATCCGCGGTTCCGATGCCGGCCTCGACCCGGTGTCGCTGGCCGATGACGCCACCCGCGCGGGCCTCTATGCCGCCCCGCTTGCGACGGTCGGCGAGGCGCTGGTCGAGATCGGCCGCATTACCGAGGAAGACGCGGTCCCGCCGCGCATCCTCATTGGCGGTTCGCTCTACCTCGTCGGCGACGTGCTTGCCGACAACGGCACGCCGCCGACCTGAGCCCGCAGGCACCCTAGAGCGGAATGCTCTTGGGTTGAATCGGCCTGGGATTTCCAAGCTGGCGTATTCGTGATTCAAGATGCTGGCTGGAATGGAGGCCAGCATCTTATGCCGAAGGCCTATTCCCTTGATCTTCGTGAACGTGCCGTGTCCCGGGTTTTGGCCGGCGAAAGTGCTCGTTCGGTTGCGGCTGTTTTGAACATCAGCGTGTCCAGCGTGGTGAAGTGGTCGCAGCGCTATCGGGCGACGGGGAGCCCGGCTGCGGGTCGGGCCGTGGGCCGTCCACGCCCGTTGCTTCTCGGGCCGCACCGCGCCTTTCTCTTGGAGCGGATCAACAGCGGGGGTCACATCACCTTGCGCGGGCTGCAAGCCGAGCTTGCCGAGCGCGGGGCGAAGGTCGACTACCGGACGGTCTGGAACTTCGTCCATGCCGAGGGGCTGAGCTTCAAAAAAAACCGTTCTGCCAAGCGAGCAATATCGTCCTGACATCGCGCGTCGACGGGCCCAGTGGAAGAAATACCAAGGCCGCCTCGATCCGCGACGGCTGGTCTTCATCGATGAAACCTGGGCCAAGACCAACATGGCGCCGATCCGGGGTTGGGCACCACGCGGTCACAGATTGCAAAGCCGGGTGCCGCATGGCCACTGGAAGACGTTGACCCTGATTGCGGCGTTGCGCTGCGACCGCATCGACGCGCCATGCGTGTTCGACAGCGCTATCAACGCACGCAGCTTCACAGCCTATGTCGAGCAGGTTCTCGTGCCGACGCTGCGACCCGGCGACATCGTCATCATGGACAACCTCGGCTCACACAAGGGTCAGCCAGTGCGGACGGCTATCCGCAAGGCAGGAGCAAAGCTCTTCTTCCTGCCCCCATACAGTCCGGACCTGAACCCCATCGAACAGGTCTTCGCCAAGCTCAAGCACCTCATGCGCGCGGCCGCCGAACGAACCGTCGAGGCAACTTGGAAAGCCGCTGGTAGGCTGCTCCGATGCTTCCCCCAAACGAATGCCAAAACTATCTCATCAACGCTGGGTACGCTTCAATGTAAGCGCATCAGACTCTAGTCTTGACAAAAAATAAGCCCGGCACGAAGGCCGGGCTTTGTCTGGTCCAATCGCGGGCCGGTCAGGCGGCGCTGGAAATCCAGGAGGACAGGGCCGTCTTCGGCGCTGCGCCGACCTTGATGTCGGCCACTTCGCCGCCCTTGAACAGGGCGAGCGTCGGGATGGAGCGCACGCCGAACTTGGCGGCAAGCTCCGGGTTCTCGTCGATGTTCAGCTTGGCGACCTTCACCTTGCCGGCGAGTTCGGAGGAAATCTCTTCGAGCGCGGGTGCGATCATCTTGCACGGGCCGCACCATTCGGCCCAGAAATCGACGACGACCGGCTCTGCGGAATTCAGCACTTCGGCCTCGAAATTGGACTGATCGACTTTGACGGTAGCCATGAGGCTCTCCTTGAATGGTGATTGTTGTACTGGATGTGATGCGCCCGGTGCCCGGTTTCAAGGCCCGGCCGGTCGCGGATCGTTCCGTCCGGTATCTCACTTTGCGGCGAGTTCGGCAAGGCTCGCTTCCATGTGCCCGCAATCCAGCCAGTAGGTTCTTGCCGCTTCCGTATAGATTAGCCCGCAGCGGATCTCCCGTCCGGGATAGAGCGGGGAAAGGATCGCGCGGTAGATCGCAAGCTGCGCGCGGTGCTCGAACGGAATCTCGCCGGCCGAGCCGGGCGGCATGCGGTTCGTCTTGAAATCGACGATCTCCACCGCGCCGTCGGTCACCGCCATGCGGTCGATGCGCCCCGAGACGGCATAGGTCCGGCTGCCGAGCGTAAGCGTGCCCATGATCGACACCTCCGCCCGCGCCGCGGGCGAAAAGATCGCCGCAAGGCTCTCGTCGCCGATGACGGCGAGCGCCGCGGCGATGAGCGAGGCCCGCGCATGCTCCGGCCAGTGCGCCGCCGCCCGCTCCAGATAGCGCCGCGCCGCCGCCGGCCGCTCCGCCGGCTCGAAGGCGGGCAGGACCTGCAGGAAGCGGTGCAGTATGCGCCCCCGCTCCAGCGCGAGCCCGGCGCCCGGCACCCCGCCCTTCCGCCCGAAGAGCGCGGAGGGCACCAGAAGGTCCGCCTTGTCCGTCTCGATCACCGCCGCCACACCCGAGGGGCTGAGCGGCCGCGGCAGGGATTTCTGCGGCGGCAGGGCGCGGCCCAGTGCCTCCGGCAGCACCGTCTCAGGCTTTTCCGCGGCACTTGCCGCAATGACCTCGCCGACCGTCGCCGCGCCCGCCTCGCGCCAGGCAAGGCCCTGCCAGCTTTCGCTCCGGGTCGAGAAGGTCGCCTCCACGCAGCGCTCGCCGTCGGCCGAGAGCGCGGCCGCGATCATCGGGTGCCAGGTGTCCCTGTTTTCCTGCCGGCCGCGATAGCCGCAGACGACGAGCCGGTCGGCCGCGCGGGTCATCGCCACGTAGAGCAGCCGGCGATACTCTTCCTCAGCGCTGCCCTTGACGCGCTCCGCCTCCGCTTTCGTCAGGTCGTTGCCGAGCTCCGTCAGGGGCAGCCAGATCGGCAGGCCGCCGGCAAGGCGTTCGGCCGGCAGGAAGCGCAGTTTCGGCATGTGGTTGGCGTTGAACGGTTTCGAGCCGCCGTCGACGAGGAAGACGACCGGCGCCTCCAGCCCCTTGGCCGCGTGCACGGTCATGATGCGGATCTCGCCGCGCGCCTTGTCCTGCTCGCGCTTGACGGTCGGCGCCTCCAGTTCCAGCGTCGAGACGAAGGCCTGCAGGCCCGGCAGGCCGTTTTCCTCCTGCTCCAGCGCGAAGGTCAGGAATTCGTCGATGATTTCCCCGGCCTCCGTCCCGAGCCGTGCAAGGAAGGCGCGTCGCGCGCCGCCCGCACCGAGGATGCGCGCATAGAAATCGTACACCGACTGGCCGCGGGCATCACGAATGCTGCCCTCAAGCCGGCGAACGACCGCCGCAAGCGTTTCATCCGTCTCCGCGACCGCGCGCAGCCGCGTCCAGAGGCTCTGCTTTTCGCCGCGCCGCGCCGTAAGCTCGAAGAGTGCTTCCTCGCCGAGGCCGAACAGCGGGCTCTTCAAAAGCGCAGCCAGCGAAAGATCGTCCTCCGGCAGCACGGCGAAGCGGCCGAGCGCCATCAGGTCCTGCACGGCGATGTGCTTCGTGAGCACCAGCCGGTCCGCCCCGGCGACGGGCAGGTTGTGCCGCTGCTTCAGCGTGCGGGTCAGCGCATTGACGAAGGCGTCGCGCTTGCGCACCAGCACGATCACGTCGCCGGCCTCCATCGGCCGCGCCTTGCCCTTCTCCGTTACCGTCTCGCTGCCGATCCAGGCGGCGAGCGTGTCGGCGATCCGCCGGGCGAGCACATTGATCGGCGCTTCCTCGGCGACGGCGTCGAAGGGCGCCGTCCAGTCCTCCTCGTCGAGCCCCGGCGGCGCGGCGATCACTTCCCAGATGTCGACCGCCCCCGGTTCGCGCCCGCGATTGGAGGCATGGACGATCTCGCCGCCGTCGGGCGTCAGCCCGCGCGCATTGGCGGGATCGAGAAATACCCGGTCGACCGCCGAAAGCACGTCCCGCGTCGAGCGGAAGGAGAGCAGCAGCCGGATCGGGCTGAACATCACCTCGGCCGCCTGCGTGCGGCGGGAAACCGCGCGCCCCTCCTCGGCGAACCGCTCCGGCCGCGCGCCCTGGAAGGAATAGATCGACTGCTTCTCGTCGCCCACCGCGAAGATCGTGCGCCCGGCGATGCGCGCCGTTTCGCCGGCGAAGAAATCGTCCGTCAGCGCCTTGACGATCTGCCATTGCCGCGGGCTGGTATCCTGCGCCTCGTCGACGAGAATATGGTCGATGCCCTGGTCCAGCTTGTAATGCACCCAGGCGCTCACCCGCTCGCGCGTCAGAAGCGCCGCGGTGCGGTCGATCAGGTCGTCGAAGTCGAGCAGGCTGCGGGTGCGCTTCAGGTCCTCGTAGTCGCCGATCAGCCGCTCGGCGATGACGAGCGCCGCAAGCGTCGCCTCGTACATGCGCAGCCGTCGCAGCCGGTCGTCGCAGGCGACCACATGGGCCTGCGCGGCCGTCAGCGCGGCTTCGAGATGGGGCGCGCTGTCCTTTACCTTCCTGGAGAAGAACGAGCGCTCCAGACTGCGCGGCGTGCCGGTGCCGGTGAAGAAGAGATCGTGCAGCGCCGCCCGCCGCGCCTCGGCGTCCGTCAGCCGCGTAATCCCGCGCAACCCCGCGGCAGTGGCCTTCACCGTGTCGCTGCCAAGGCTTTCCGCCGCGGCGAGATAGCTCTCCAGCATCGCGCCCTGCAGGCCGTCGAGCGGCCAGAAGGCGGCAAGAACGTCCTCGATCGTTTCACCCGGCGCCAGCCCGATTTCCCGGCGAAGCACCGCCTCCGTACCGCCGGCCTTCTCGGCGGCTTCCAGAAACTCGCGGATCGGCCCGCGGCTGGCGACGATGTCGGAGATCAGCTTTTCCAGACCCGTATCGTCGGCAATGTCGAGCACGGTGGCGAAGGCGGCGGCGAGCGCCCGGTCGTCCTCGCTCGCCGTCGCGGTCAGGAGGGTCCGTCGCGCATCCGCCAGCAGCACGGCCGCCGCCCGGTCGTCGAGCACGGAGAAATGTCCGGCGACATTGGCTTCCAGCGGAAACTGGTGCAGCAGCGCCTCGCAGAAGGCGTGGATGGTCTGGATCTTCAGACCGCCCGGCGTTTCGAGCGCGCGGGCGAAGAGCCGCCGCGCCTCGGCAAGCTTGAGGACGTCGGGCCGCTCGCCCTCGATGGCCGCCACCCGGTCGGAAAGCGCCTCGTCGGAAAGCGTCGCCCACTCGGCCAGCCGCTCGAAGACGCGGTTCGACATTTCCGAGGCCGCGGCCTTGGTATAGGTAAGGCAGAGGATCGCCGAGGGCCGGCAGCCGGAAAGCAGCAGGCGGATGACGCGCTGCGTCAGCACATGGGTCTTTCCCGAGCCGGCATTGGCCGAAACCCAGGCCGAGCGGCGCGGATCGGAGGCCGTCGCCTGCTTCCGCGAGGTCCAGTCCAGCCAGGCGGCCGGGTCGGCGGAAGCGGGCCGGTCTTCCTCAAGCATCCTCGCTCTCCCCGCTGTTTTCGGCGGACGACCACTCGGCGACGCGCGCCAGATGGTCGTATTCCCCGCCATAATCCCGTTCCTGCTCGGGGATTAGCCGCGAGGCGAAGCCGTAGCGCCCCGCGATCAGCCCCGTCAGCAGCTTCTCCAGCTCCGTCAGCGCTTCCTCGGCAAGGTCGGCTGCCGATTTCGGCGTCGCATTGGCGGATTTAGAATGCTCGTTGTTGACCTGCTCCTCCTTGAACCTCTCGCCGGGTTTGAGGCGGACATAAAGAAGGTTCGCCGGCTCGCGGATACCGGGGCCACGAAACGCCCCGCGCTTGATCGCCGCCGCCTCCAGCGCGAGCTGCGGGTCGAGCAGCGCCCGCGCCACCCTCAGGGAAGGCGTGCTGCCGGTCTTGTAGTCGACAATGTCGGCGCTGCCGTCCGGCAGGATGTCGATCCGGTCGGCGATGCCGGTGAGCCGCACGCCGCTCAGCGCAAGGTCGAGCGAGGCCGGCACCTCGGTGAGGCTTTCCCGTACCCCGGCCGCCCGCTTCAGGTGCCAGTCGACGAAGGCGCGGGCGACGGCGGTAAAGCGCGGCCGCCACACGGCGTCGATATGCGGCGGCAGGGCGACCGCATCGAACTCCTCCTTGAGAATCCGGCTCATCAGTGAAAACGGCTCGCCGGTCGCCTCCTCCCGCACGAAGCGGTCGACGATGCGGTGATAGAGCGAGCCGCGCTCGGCCGGGCCGGGATCGAGATTGAACGGCGCGATGGGATCGAGCCGGAGGATATGCTGGGCATAGATCGCGTAGGGGTCGCGCCGCAGCCGGCCGATCTGGCTGAAGGAATATTTCTTCGGCTGCACGTCCGCCGGCGGCCGGGGCGCCGGACGCGGCGCAGTCGGCACCGGCGCGCTCCTGTCCACCGCATTTGCCCAGTCGATGAAATGTCTGCCGCGTGCGCGAAGGTCGCTCGTCAATGCAGGCCCGCCGACGGCGAGCAGCCGTTGCAGCCAGCGCGAGGCGACGGTGGGGGCGGTGCCGTTGCGCAGCGCCCGCGTCAGGATGAGCTTCGGCGCGCCGGCGGCCATCTGCAGGTCGTGGCCGAGCTGGCCGATGCGGCGCTCGGGCGGTTCCAGCCCGATTTCCACCTTCATCATGCGGGAGAGGAAGGCGTCGTTCGCCGCCTGCCCCGGCCAGGTGCCCTCGTTGAGTCCGCCGATCACCACCGTGTCGACGCTTTGCAGGCGCGATTCGAGCGCGCCGAAGATGAAGACGCGCGGATGGCGCATGGAGCGCGGCTTGACGCTCTCGTTCGCCGCCAGCGCCTCGATGATGTCGCACCATTGCGGCCCGTCGGCCTCGATCTGCCCGTCCGTCTCGATGACGCTTTTCAGGAGGGTCGCAAGGCTGTCGCCGGCCTCGCCCGACCAGAGCGCCGCAAGGTCGCCCCGCTCGTCCGCCACCACCGCCTCCAGCGCCCGCCCGGTCCGCTCCGCCCAGTCGGAAAGCGGCAGCTTCGAGGAGAAGCGCCGCCCCGTCCGGCTCTGCTGCACGAGGAGGCCGGCCAGCGGCTCGACCGCCGTAGCGACCCGGCGGGCAAGGTCATGGGCGAGCGGAACGGCGTCCTCGGGCAGCGCCGTGCGCCAGGACGGCGGATGCCGGTCGCCGGCCTGCTGCGCGACGGCGGCCGCAAGGAGCGGTTCCAGTGCGGAAATGTCGATCTCCGCCGTGCCGCCGCGCAGCGCCGTCAGCTCCAGCGCGGTCACGGCTGCGCGTATACCGTCCTCGGCAAGGCCGAAGCGGGCGAGGGGATGCTTCAGCAGGGCGACCAGCGGCACCGGGTCGCCGGGCCGGAGCGTCGCCTCGGCAAGAAGGCGCAGCAGCGTGCCCTGCGGCGTGGAGAGCAGCGGCGTGCCGGCCGAATCGTCCGCCTCGATGCCGAAGCGGGCCAGTTCCGCCGCGACGCGCCGGCCGAGCTTGCGGTCCGGCGTGATCAGCGCCGCCTGCGCCTCCTCCCCGTCTTCCAGTGCAAGGCGCAGCGCGACGGCGATGGCCAGCGCTTCTTCCCGCTCGTTCGCCGCCTCGACCAGCGAGACGTCGCGGAACGCCGCCGCCATCGCCTCCGGATCGAGCGCGCGGCGGATTTCGCCCCAGCCGGCCGTCGCCTGCGTCGGCAGGAAGGCACTGGAGAAGATCCTCCCCCGGTATTCCAATGCCTCGGGCGGCACGCCGAGCGTTTCGACATCGGCGCGGGTGCAGCCCATCCGGGCCAGCAGCCGGTGGAGACCATATTGCGGATGGCTGCGGGAGGCCGCGTCCGGCTTCTGCGCCCCGTCCTGATGGCCGACCAGCAGCCATTCGGCATCCGACATGAAGCGGTCGAGCCCCGGCAGGATGACCACGCCGTTCGGCAGCTCCGCCACGGCGGCGATCAACCCGGCCGTCGCCGGAATGGAGCCCGTCGAGCCGGCGATGATGACCGGGCCGCTCGGGGGCGAATGGCGATAACGCTCCGTCTCGGCATGCAGCGTCGCATTGCGTCGCAGCGATGGGGAGGAGCGGTTCAGCTCCGCCAGCCGTGCCGGCCAGAAGTCGCTGGCGATCTTCAGGAATTCCGCGGTGAGTTGCCACCAGAGCGCATGGTTGGAGGTGTCGAGGTTCTCCAGCGCCGACCAGTCGAGCTCCTCGGTCTCCATCGCGTCGACGATCTCGGCGAGGTTGCGGGCAAGCCACACGGCATCCGCCGGGCTTGCGGGGGCGACGAGCGGGCTGTCGGCATGGACGGAGGTGACGGCCGCCGGCAGCCGGTTGCGCCAGGCAAGGACGAGGCGGGCAAGTTCCAGAAGCCGCGTCGGGCCGGAAAGCGGTTCGGCCATGTCGAGGAGGGCGGGGGCCATCTCGTCGAAGAAGCCGCTGTCGTCGTCCGTCTCGCCGAGCGCGCGGATGGTGGGCAGGATGGCCGAGCGCCCGCCGAAGAGATCGACGAATTCCGAGCGGATGACGCGCGCCGAGCGTCGCGTCGGCACATAGATGGTGACGTCGGCGAGCGCCAGCGGATCGGCGGGATCGTAGGTGAAGCCGGGAACCAGCCGCCCGTCGACCAGGCTTTCCGCGACCGTTTTCAGGAAGGGCAGGCTCGCCGGGATCGAATAGATGCGGCCGCCCCGGGCGCCCGTCATGCCGCCGCCTCCCGAAAGGCGCCGATCACCGCCTCCGCCGCGCCTATGGCCTCCGGCGTGCCGACGGTGATCCAGTGTCCTTCCAGCATGATGCCGAAAAGCCGGCCCTTCCCGATGGCGCGGTCGAAATAGATGTTGAGGTTGAAGGCATCGTCCGGCGCATCATCGAGCAGGCCGGGCATCAGGGCGAGCGCCCCGGCATAGACGACGGGCGTGCCGCTGCCGTCGCGGTAGCGGGAGAGGCGGCCCTCCGCATCGAGCGAGAAATCCTTCTTGCCGTCGTGTCCCGTCGTATCCTCCAGCTTCACGCAGAGCATGAGCATGTCCATCGCCTTCGGGTCGAAACCGTCCGCAAGCCGCTGGAGATTGGTCTTCTGGCCGGGCTTCTCGCCGATCCAGAAGAGGTCGGCGTTCATGACGAGCACAGGTTCGCGCCCGAGCAGCTTCAGCCCCCTGGCGAGCCCCCCGCCGGAATTCATCAGCCGGTCCGTCTCGTCGGAAAGGACGATCTGCGGCGTCGTGCGGCCCGCAAGATGCGCTCTCATCTGGTCGGCGAAGTGATGCACGTTGACGACGGCGCGCTTCACGCCCGCTTCGGCCAGCGCATCCAGCCCGTAGTCGATCATCGGCTTGCCGGCGATCGGAACCAGGGGCTTGGGCATGGTGTCGGTGACGGGGCGCAGGCGCGTTCCAAGGCCGGCGGCCAGCACCATGGCGTCTTCGATCTTCATCGGGGCACTCGCGCTATGATTCGGTCGCGAGGATTCCAGCCTTTTCGCACCAGACGCGCAAGGGGGCGAGGTCGGGATGGGAAAGCGCGCGCGTCAGGTAGCGGAAGGTGCGCGGCATGTGGCGCATATAGGCGGGCTTGCCGTCGCGCTGCATCAGCCGCACCCAGATGCCGGCGAGCTTGCAGTTGCGCTGCGCCGCCATGACGTGCCAGTCGCGGATGAAACGCTCCCGGTCGAAACCGCCCTGGCTTTCCCGCAGGGAGAGATAATGGCCGAGCACGGCGTCCGAAAGCGCGGCCGGCATGTCGACGCGGGCGTCCTGCACCAGCGAGGCGACGTCGTAGGCCGAGGGGCCGATCATGGCGTCCTGGAAGTCGATGATGCCGACCCGGTCGATGCCATGGGCCCCGGGCCGCCAGATGATGTTCGGCGAATGGAAGTCGCGCAGCAGGAGATTGTGCTCGGCGGCCGGGAGGCTGGCGATCAGCCTGTCCCAGATGGCGATGTAGTCCTGCCGTTCCTCCTCGCTCGCCGGCGTGCCGCGTTTCCACGGCAGATACCAGTCGGTGAGCAGGCTCACCTCGATCTGCATGGCGTCGCGGTCGAAATCCGGCACGGTGTGGACGATGCCGTCAGCCACCGGCAGATCGCGCGCGAAAGGCTGGCCGTGCATATGCGCAAGACAGGCCGCGCTCTCCAGATAGCGCTCCGCGATCGGCGCGCCCTCCGCGTCGAGAACGCCTTCGCTGCCGAGATCCTCGATCAGCAGGATACCCTGCTCGATATCGATCGCGTGGATGGCGGGCGCGCGAAGGCCGCGCGAAACAAGGTGCCGGCCGACCGCGATGAACGGCTTCACGTCCTCGGCGATATGGGCGATCTGCTGGTAATATTTGCCATGGGCGAGGATAGGGCCGGGCATATGGCGCGGCGCGTCCATCAGCACGTAGCGCGTCTCCCCCGACGTGACATGCTCGTAGGCGCGCACGGAGGCGTCGCCCGTCAGGTGCCGGCGTATCGCATTCCGGTAGCCGGCCCGGTCGAGGAAGGCGCGGATGGCAAGGGAGCGCCGGATGCGGGCAAGCGCCGGCTCCGGCCCGACGATCGCAACGCGCCGGCCGTCGCCCTCATGCGTGAAGGTCAGCGCGATGCCGCCCGCGGGCAGGACGCCTTCGCCCTTCTGCGGCCATTCGACGAGGCAGATCCCCTCGGCCAACGCCTCGTCGAAGCCGAGCTCGTCGATCTCGGCGGCGTCCGCGATGCGGTAGAGGTCGAAATGGGCGACGGGGATGCGGAGCGCGTAGCTCTGGACGAGCGTGAAGGTCGGGCTCGGCACCTCCAGGAGGGCATCGTCGGCAATGGCGCGGATCACCGCGCGCGAGAAGGTCGACTTGCCGGCACCGAGATCGCCGGAAAGCGCGACATAGTCGCCGCGCTTCAGGGCCATCGCCATGTCCTCGCCGAAGCGGATGGTCGCGGCCTCGTCGGCAAGGACGATGTCCAGCGCCATGCGCCTATTCCGCTGCCGCAAACGAGGTCATCGTCGCCGAGGGGATGCGCACGGTGACGTCGGTGCCGCGCCCCTCGTGGCTGTCGATGGCGACGGTGCCGTGGTGCAGGCTGACAAAGCTCTCCACGATGGACAGGCCAAGGCCCGCGCCGCCGTGGCGGCCGTGGCTCTCGAAGCGGTTGAACACGGTGGTCAGCACGTCCTGCGGTATGCCCGGTCCCCTGTCTGAGACGGTGAACACGAGGTCGCGGCCTTCCCGCCAGCACTTGAGGCCGATGGCGCTGCCCTCCGGCGCGAAGTTCGCGGCATTGCCGAGCAGCTTGATGAGGATCTGCTTGAGCCGCTGCTGGTCGGCGACGATGGTGCCGAGATTGTCGGGCGCGGTGATTTCCAGCGTCACCTGCGCGTCGTGCAGCCGGTCGGCGAACTGCATCGACACGTCGTCGATGAGGTCCGTCAGGTTGATCTCGGTATAGTCGAGCTCCATGATGCCGGCATCGACGGTCGCAAGGTCGAGGATGTCGTTGACGATGGTGAGGAGCACGGCCGAGGATGTCGCGATATGGTCGACATATTCGGCCTGCCGGTCGTTGAGTTCGCCCATGGTCGGCGTCTTCAGGAGGTCCGCGAAGCCGATGATGTTGGTGAGCGGCGAGCGCAGCTCGTAGGAGACGTGCTGCACGAAATCGTTCTTCAGCGCATCCGCCTTGCGCAGCGCCTCGTTCTTCTCGGTGAGCGCCCGGCTGACGCGCACGCTGTCGGTGATGTTGACGAAGGTCAGCATCGTCTGGGCGTTCGAGAGCGGAATGACCGCATAGTCCAGCACGAGGCCGGTGTGCAGCTCCAGCACGCCCTGGCTGGACGGCCGCTCGTCATCGAAGCTGGTGATCATATGCGCAAAGCGCTTCCAGCCGTCCCGCCTGTCGTAGGACGGCGCGCAGGCCTGTTCGATGGCGCGGATGTGCGTGCCGGATTTCGCCTCGACCTCGCTGATGCCCCAGAGCGCGCGGAAGGCCGGATTGGAAAGCCGGATGCGCCCGTCCGGGCTGAACACCGCGACGCCTTCGGCAAGGTGGTCGATCGTCTCGTCCTGTACCTGCACCAGCGTGTTGTAGCGCGCTTCGAGATCGACCTTTTCCGTCAGGTTCTCGAAGACCCAGGTGGCGCCGCCCTGCGGGCGGGCGGTCGCGAAGACCCGCAGCGTCTGGCCGTTCGGCAGGTGCCAGAGGTCGGTCTGGGTCTCGATGGCGCGGTAGACCGAAAGCGCGGTATCCTTCCACTGCTTCCAGTTGAGCTGTTCCGGCAGCTTGCCGCCGGCGCGCAGGCGGTCGAGCAGCTCGCCGTTGCCCGGCTTGCTTTCCAGGAAGGCCGTCTCGATCTCCCACATGCGCTGGAAGGCCTGGTTGTAGAACTGCAGGCGCTGGTCGCCGTCGAAGATCGCGACGGGCGTCGCCAGGTGGTCGAGCGTTTCGGCATGGCTTTTCAGCGTGCGCGCCAGTTCCTCGCGCACGGCCTCGACGTCCGAGACGTTGACGGCGATGCCCGCCGATCCCGTGGCACTGCGCGCATCGACGACGTCGAAGAAGCCGCGGTTGCCGTGCACGACGGTCGAGACCTTGTCGCGGAACGGCGTGTCGTAGGTGGCGGTGGCGCGGATCTTCTCGCGCGTGATGATCGGCAGCAGCTCGCGGCCTTCATGCACCGCGCTCGCCGCGTCCTTCGCCTCGACCGCCTCGGCATAGGCCTCGTTCACCCAGGCAAGCGAACCGTCGGCCGCACGCTGCCAGACGGGCAGGTCGATCTGGTCGAGCAGGCCCTGCAGCGTGGTGAGCGCCGCGACAAGCCTGTCGCGCTCCAGCTTGAGCTCCGCCGCCTCGGCGCGCAGGTTGTTGAGCGCCACGAAGCGCACGAAGGCCTGCCCGCCGGAAACGCGCCCCTGCGTTTCCAGCACCTCGTCTCGCGTCGTCTCGACGACGAGGTCGAAGCTCTGGGCCTGCGAGCGCAGCCGTTCGACGGCGCGCTCGATCTCGGCGGCGGAGGTCGGCTTCAGCCAGCGGCCGAAGGCGAGGAAATCGCGGTCGGCCTGCGGGGCGCCGGTTTCCGCCGGAAGCTGGCCGAGGAATTCGGGTTTGCCCGATAGCCCGTCCCACACGACGATGCGGCGGTTCTTGTCGCCGATCAGCGCCTGGAAGCGCGAAACGTTGTGGCGGGCATCGGAAAGGTGGGCGCGCAGCTCGCGGTTCTCCGCTTCCATGCGGCCGCGCTGGCGGATCATCCAGAGGGCGGAGACCATCGCCGCCGACATCACGCCGAGCAGCATGGAAACGGTGACGATTTCGGTGGTGGCGAGATAGGGCCCCGCCGCATGCGCCGGGCCGGCGACCGAGGCCAGCGCCGAGCTGGCCGCCAGTATCGATGCGAGACGGCGCCTGCCGCTCGCAAACCATCCGTTAACCATAAATCCGTTTTGCAGCGCAGGTGAGCGCGCCCTGTCCCGCTCCGGCATGCCAAAAGCCTGCCCGGAACGGCCTCGTTTTTCGTCCGACATCATCCCCGGTATGTCTCCGTCCGTTTGCCGCCTGATCGACAAGACATCCCAATCCGGCGCGCAAGGTCCGCATCTCCACGCCGAATCAACGCGTTAACGATACTTGTTTCCCGAATCGTCGGGAAGGGACGGGGGCAAAAAAGAGGCGGCGCGCCTGTGTCAAGCGTGCCGCCTCTAGATGTTGTGGATAATCCGGGTAAGGATCAGTACCTGTAGTGTTCGGCCTTGAACGGACCCTGCGGCGTCACGCCGATATAGCCGGCCTGCTCCTCCGAGAGTTCCGTAAGGCGCGCGCCGAGCTTGGAGAGGTGCAGGCGGGCCACCTTCTCGTCGAGCTGCTTGGGCAGGACATAGACTTCGTTCTTGTAGGCTTCGCCCTTCGTGTAGAGCTCGATCTGGGCCAGGACCTGGTTCGAGAACGAGGCGGACATGACGAAGGACGGGTGGCCGGTCGCGTTGCCGAGGTTGAGCAGGCGGCCTTCCGAGAGCAGGATCATGCGGTTGCCCTTCGGGAACTCGATCATGTCGACCTGCGGCTTGATGTTCGTCCACTTGAAATTGCGCAGCGCAGCGACCTGGATCTCGTTGTCGAAGTGGCCGATATTGCCGACGATCGCCATGTCCTTCATCTCGCGCATGTGCTCGATGCGGATGACGTCCTTGTTGCCGGTCGTGGTGATGAAGATGTCGGCGCTGGAGACGACGTCTTCGAGCTGCACCACTTCAAAGCCGTCCATGGCCGCCTGGAGCGCGCAGATCGGGTCGATTTCCGTGACCTTGACGCGGGCGCCGGCGCCGCGCAGCGATGCCGCCGAGCCCTTGCCGACGTCGCCGTAGCCGCAGACGACGGCGACTTTGCCGGCCATCATCACGTCGGTGCCGCGGCGGATGCCGTCGACCAGCGATTCCTTGCAGCCGTACTTGTTGTCGAACTTCGACTTGGTGACGCTGTCGTTGACGTTGATCGCCGGGAAGGGCAGCAGGCCCTTCTGCTGGAGCTGGTAGAGACGGTTGACGCCGGTGGTCGTCTCTTCCGTCACGCCCTTGATGGCGTCGCGCTGCTTCGTGAACCAGCCCGGGGAGGCGGCAAGGCGCTTCCTGATCTGCGCGAAGAGGATCTCCTCTTCTTCAGAGCCGGGGTTGACCAGCACGTTCTCGCCGGCTTCGGCGCGCGCGCCGAGCAGGATGTACATGGTGGCGTCGCCGCCGTCGTCGAGGATCATGTTGGAAAGGCCGCCGTCGGCCCACTGGAAGATCTTGTCGGTATACTGCCAGTATTCCGTCAGGCTCTCGCCCTTCACGGCATAGACCGGGATGCCGGCGGCGGCGATGGCGGCGGCGGCGTGGTCCTGCGTGGAGAAGATGTTGCACGAGGCCCAGCGCACGTCCGCGCCGAGCGCGACCAGCGTCTCGATGAGCACGGCGGTCTGGATGGTCATGTGCAGCGAGCCGGTGATGCGTGCGCCCTTCAGCGGCTTGGATGCGCCGAACTCCTCGCGGCAGGCCATCAGGCCCGGCATTTCGGTCTCGGCGATCTGAATTTCCTTGCGGCCGAAATCGGCAAGCGCGATATCGGCGACGTGGTAGTCCTGCGTGGTGGTCATGGGGTCTCCGGCCTTCTGTGCAATTCCGGCAAAGGTCTGTTGGTTTTTGCGTCCGGGATTGCGGAAAACGAAAAGGGTCTATGGTGGATGGCGCTTCCTATCAGGAAACGCCCGCCGGAGCAACACGATATAAAGAAGTCTTTATATCCCTGACCTGACCTGGGTTCACATCTCCTCGCCGAAGCGGTCGGCGATGAGGGTGTCGAGCGCGTGGAGCACCTCGCGCGCCTGGGCCCCCGTGGCGGTGACGAGCACGCTGCAGCCGGGGCTGGCGGCCAGCATCATCAGGCCCATGATCGACGTGCCGCCCACCGTCATGCCGTCCTTGGAGACGGTCACTTCCGCATCGTAGCTGTCGACGGTCTGGACGAACTTGGCCGAGGCGCGGGCGTGCAGGCCACGCTTGTTGATGATGAGGAGCTCTTTCGAGACGGTCATGGGCGGCGGGAAACCTTACTTGCCGCTCAGCACGCGGCTTGCCACGTTGATATATTTGCGGCCGGCCTCCGACGCGTCGATCAGCGCCTTTTCCATGTTGTTCTCGCCGCGGATGCCGGCGAGCTTGATCAGCATGGGCAGGTTGACGCCGGCGATTACCTCGATGCCCTCGCCGCTCATCACGGAGATCGCAAGGTTCGACGGCGTGCCGCCGAACATGTCGGTAAGGATGATCACGCCATGGCCCTGGTCGGCCCTGTTGACCGCCTCCAGGATGTCCTGGCGGCGTTGGTCCATGTCGTCCTCGGGGCCGATGCAAACGGTCTCGATCGCCTTTTGCGGACCGACGACGTGTTCGAGGGCGTGCCGGAATTCCTCCGCCAGCTTGCCATGGGTGACAAGCACCAGTCCGATCATAAGCAGTCGCTCCACTTTCCCGACATAACGGACGGCCCATTACCGCAACGCAGCAATTCCGTCCACCGCTGGGCTGGCCATCATGTCAATGAAAAGCCCAAGTGCAAGCCCTAAATGCCCGTTTTTGCGTTTTGCGGGGGCTTTTTGCGGTCACTTCCGGAGGATTTCCGGGTGAAGCGTGGCCAATACCGAGAATGCGGTGCAGCCGGCAAGAAGCGGCAGCCGCGTCAGCGGCAGGAAATGCCCGGGAAGGATTTCCGCCGTTTCCCCTTCCGGCGGCACACGCTCGGCAAAGGGCGGCGCGATGGGCCGCACGGCCCGGTGCAGCACGGCCTCGCCGGCCGTCTCCATCCTGACGATCCCCGCACCGCGCACCTCGATCAGCCCGGCGATGCTGGCGGGCGCACGCGCGAGAAGCAGGCCGTCGTCCTCGCGGACAAGCACCTGGTCGTCGCTGACGAGTGCGGCGGGCAGCCCCCGCCCGCGGGCCTCGTGGAGGCACTGGAGGGCGGCCGCGCTCTTGCCCGTGCCGGAGGGGCCGACGAAGAGCAGCCCCGTCGCGCCGATCACGATGGCCGTTGCGTGCACGTTGGCCGCGCCGCTCATTTGTGCGGGCCGGCGGGCAGCGAGAGGGTGAAGCGGGCGCCGAGCACGTTGCCGGTCGCCTTGTCGATGATGTTGTCGGCCCTCAGCGTGCCGCCATGCGCTTCGGCGATCTGGCGCGAGATGGACAGGCCCAGGCCGGAATTCTGGCCGAAGCCCTCGCTTGCCGGACGGTCCGTGTAGAAGCGTTCGAAGATGCGGTCGATGTCTTCGGCCTGGATGCCGGGGCCGTTGTCCTCGACCTGGACGATGCAGCGGTCGCCCCGCCCGCGCGACAGCCGCACGACGATGCGCCCGCCCGGCTCCGGCACGAAGGAGCGGGCATTCTCGATGAGGTTGGTGACGATCTGGCCGATGCGCAATTCGTAGCCGCTGATCTCGAACCGGGTCTTCGGATTGTCCTTCCGGTCGACGACGAAATCGAGGGTGACCGGTTTCTTGCGGGTGTTGACCTGGCGGGAAATGTCGATGAGCTCGCCGAGCAGCTTTTCGAGGTCCACGGTGCGCGCGTCGCTGCGGGCAAGCTCCGCGTCGAGCCGCGAGGCATCGGAAATGTCGCTGATCAAGCGGTCGAGGCGGCGCACGTCGTGCTGGATGATGTCAAGCAGGCGCTTCTTGGAATCATCCGTGCGGGCGAGCGGCAGGGTTTCCACGGCGCTGCGCAGGGAGGTCAGCGGGTTCTTCAGCTCGTGGCTGACATCGGCGGCGAAGCTTTCGATCGCGTCGATCCGGTCGTAGAGCGCCGTCGTCATCTGGCGCAGCGCGATGGAAAGATTGCCGATCTCGTCCTGGCGCACCGAGAAGTCGGGGATTTCCTCGCGCTCCTTGGCCCCGCGCCGGACACGGATCGCCGCCGCGGAAAGCCGGCGCAGCGGATTGGCGATGGTGCTGGAAAGAAGCAGCGACAGGGCGATGTTGACGAGGCCCGCCACGCCGGCGACGCGCATGATGGCAAGGCGCTCGGCATGGACGATCTTGTCGATGTCGCCGGCCTGGGTCGACAGCAGCAGCACGCCGAGCACGGCGCGGAAGCGCTGCACGGGCACGGCGACCGAGACGATCAGCTCGCCCTTGTCGTTGACCCGCACGACGGCGCCGCGCACGCCCGTCAGCGCATTCATCACCTCGGGATAGATCGAGCCGTCGCCGCCGGGCGCTTCCTTGTATTGCGGCAGGTTGCTCGGCTGCAGGATACGGTTGAACCAGACGTTGAGCTGGTCGAGCAGGCTCGGGCTTTCCGGCTCGACGGGCGGCAGGTCGAAGCGCAGCACCTGGCCCTGCGTATAGAGATGGCGCGAATCGAGCAGCAGGTTGGCGTCGGTATCGTAGATGCGGGCGCGGGTTCGGGTCGGCGAGATCAGCCGCCTCAGGACGGGGGCGATGCGTTCCGGATTGATCGGGAATTCGAGGTCCTCGTCGTTCGGCAGCGGCGTGATGCTCTGGCCGGCCTGCAGCTCCAGCAGCTTTTCCGGGTCGATGGTGATCGAGTTGGTGTCGACCGAGGCCGAGGCGGAGATCGCCCCGGCGATGATCTCGCCCTGGGTCAGCAGGCTCTCGACGCGGGCGTCGATCAGGCCCTCGCGGAACTGGTTGAGGTAAAGGATGCCCGCGACGAGCACGACCAGCGCGACGAGGTTGAAGAAGAGGATGCGGCGCGTCAGGCTGGAGAAGACGGCGTTGCCGAAGATGCGGCGGGCGAGCGTGAAGGGATGGGTCCAGCGGCGGCGCAGCGGGCGCCGGCCCTCGGCTTCCTCTCCATCCCTTTCCAGCACCGTCTGCGACAAGCAGGCTCATCCTTTCGGGCAGTCCGGCGGGCGCGGAACGGCCGCCTGCGGAACTGCGTCACGATATATGCGGCGAGCATACGCCGTCGACCGCGGAATGCCATCGCAGCCGCGGTCGATGCAAGAGAATTCGCGCCTCAGGCGGTTTCGCGGAAGCGGTAGCCGACGCCGTAGAGCGTTTCGATCATGTCGAAATCGGTGTCGACCATCTTGAACTTCTTGCGCAGCCGCTTGATGTGGCTGTCGATCGTGCGGTCGTCGACATAGACCTGCTCGTCATAGGCGGCGTCCATCAGCGAATCGCGGCTCTTCACGACGCCGGGGCGCTGGGCCAGCGAATGCAGGATGAGGAATTCGGTCACGGTCAGCGTCACCGGCTCGCCCTTCCAGGTGCAGGTGTGACGCTCCTGGTCCATGACGAGCTGGCCGCGCTCCAGCGAGCGGGCCGCGATCTCGCCGGCCTTTGCCGCGCCGCCGGCGGTGCCCGCCGAGGCGGCTGCCTCGCGGCTGGAGGCCCGGCGCAGGATCGCCTTGACGCGCTCGACGAGCAGGCGCTGCGAGAACGGCTTGGTGATGAAGTCGTCGGCGCCCATCTTGAGGCCGAACAGCTCGTCGATCTCCTCGTCCTTGGAGGTGAGGAAGATGACGGGAATGTCGGACTTCTGGCGCAGGCGCCGCAGGAGCTCCATGCCGTCCATGCGCGGCATCTTGATGTCGAAGATCGCAAGATGCGGCGGGCGGGCGAGGAGGCCGTCGAGGGCGGACGCGCCGTCCGTATAGGTCTCGACCTTGTAGCCTTCCGCCTCCAGGGCGATCGACACGGATGTGAGGATATTCCGGTCGTCGTCGACGAGTGCGATCGTTTGCATCCTGCTAGTCTCCATATTCATGGGCGCCTTCCCGACCTCGGATCCGAGTTCCTGTCCTGGATGAAAGAAGCGCTTCCTTGAGGATAAAGGTGGAACAAATTGTGGCGAAGATAAAGGGTGCTGTTTCCGGCATGCTTTTCCAGGCTGTTTTTAAATCGATTATTCAAACGATTAAAAAAGTAAGACAAATATTTAAATCGATTAATTATTTGATATTATTGCCTAATTTCGATTCTCCTCTTGTTTTTATGACAATCGCGGATTAGCGTCCGCGGAAATTCACCTGGCTCGTCGTCCACGGAGGAAATCTGGACCATGCAGGAACTCGGCGTTCGCAACCCCGCTCTGGGGCTCACCGCGATGGGTATCAACACCAGCGGCACGGTCCGGTACAATTTTGCAGCAGAGGCCCTCTATGAAGAGGCCCTCGGCCGCGGCGAGGCGGTCAGGACCGCCCATGGGGCGCTGCGGGCGCTCACCGGCCAGCACACCGGCCGCTCGCCGAAGGACAAGTTCGTCGTGCGCGACGAAAACACCGAAGACGCCATCTGGTGGGACAACAACAAGGCCGTGTCGCGCGAGCACTTCGATGCGCTGCATGCCGACATGCTGGCCCATGCGGCCGGCTGCGACCTCTTCGTGCAGGATCTGGTCGGCGGTGCCGACGCCGATTACGCCCTGCCGACCCGCGTCGTAACGGAACTCGCCTGGCACTCGCTGTTCATCCGCAACCTGCTCATCCGCCCGGAGGAGAAGGACCTTGCGGCCTTCGCGCCGAAGCTGACCATCATCGACCTGCCGACCTTCAAGGCCGATCCGGCCCGCCACGGCGCGCGCACGGAGACCATGATCGCCTGCGACCTGACGCGCGGCATCGTTCTCATCGCCGGCACCTACTATGCCGGCGAGATGAAGAAGTCGGTCTTCACCGTCCTCAACTGGCTGCTGCCGTCGGAAAAGGTCATGCCGATGCATTGCTCGGCCAATGTCGGCCCGGATGGCGATGCCGCCGTGTTCTTCGGCCTGTCCGGCACCGGCAAGACGACGCTCTCGGCCGACCCGAACCGCACGCTGATCGGCGACGACGAGCACGGCTGGGGCGAGAACGGCATCTTCAACTTCGAAGGCGGCTGCTACGCCAAGACGATCCGCCTTTCGGCCGAGGCCGAGCCGGAAATCTACGCGACGACCCAGCGCTTCGGCACCGTTCTTGAAAACGTCGTGCTCGACGCGCAGGGCGTTCCCGATTTCAACGACGGCTCGCTGACGGAGAACACCCGCTGCGCCTATCCGCTGCACTTCATCCCGAATGCCAGCGATACCGGCCGCGCGCCGCATCCGAAGACGATCATCATGCTGACGGCCGATGCCTTCGGCGTGATGCCGCCGATCGCGCGGCTGACCCCCGATCAGGCCATGTATCACTTCCTCTCCGGCTATACCGCCAAGGTCGCCGGCACGGAACGCGGCGTGACCGAGCCGGAAGCCACCTTCTCGACCTGCTTCGGCGCGCCCTTCATGCCGCGTCACCCGACGGTCTACGGCAACCTGCTGAAGGAGCTCATCGCCGAGCACGGCGTCGATTGCTGGCTGGTCAACACCGGCTGGACGGGCGGCGCCTATGGCGAAGGCCGCCGCATGCCGATCAAGGCGACCCGCACGCTTCTTGCCGCCGCCCTCGACGGTTCGCTGAAGAACGCGCTCTTCCGCCGCGACGACAATTTCGGCTTCCAGGTGCCGGTCTCGGTGCCGGGCGTCGACACCAAGATCCTCGACCCGCGCTCGACCTGGGCGAACGGCGCGGCCTACGACAGGCAGGCCCGCAAGCTCGTCGACATGTTCGTCGCCAACTTCGAGAAGTTCGAAGGCCAGGTGGACGGCAGCGTGCGCGACGCGGCCCCCGGCCTCAAGGTCGCCGCCGAGTGATGTTTCGGCAATGATTCACGTGAAACCCGGCCCGCAAGGCCGGGTTTTTCGTTTCCGCAAACGGCTTCCCGTTTGGCTGCCTGCCCGCTACAACGGCCTGGAAAGGAACATCCATGGCCAGCGACCCCCTCTATATCAACGGCGCGATCACGATCGCCGGCTGGGAACTGACCGAGCAATTCGTGCTGGCCGGCGGACCGGGCGGGCAGAACGTCAACAAGGTCTCGACCGCGGTGCAGCTCTTCTTCGACCTGCGCAACTCGCCCTCGCTCAGCGAGCGCATCAAGGCGAATGCCGAGAAGCTGGCCGGCCGCAAGGTCTCCAAGGATGGCGTGCTGATGATCGAGGCGAACCGCTTCCGCAGCCAGGAGCGCAACCGGGAGGATGCGCGCGAACGGTTGAAGGAACTGATCCTCAAGGCCGCCGAGCCGCCCCCGCCGCCGCGCCGCAAGACGAAGCCGACGAAGGGCTCGGTCGAACGCCGGCTCAAGGCGAAGTCGGGCCGATCGGACGTGAAACGCATGCGGGCCAAGCCCTCGGGCGAATGATTGCCGCAACCTGGCCGTTTATGCATGGGAAGCAAACGACCACCTTCCCTTTGTGGCCAAGGTCTGCTTAAGTCGGGAAAAACAGGAGGTAAGCATGGGTCTCTTCAGCTTTATCAAGAACGCCGGCAAGAAGCTCGGAATCGGCGGCGACGATGACGCGCCCGACGCGGAGGCGGTGAAGAAGGAACTGGAATCGCATGGTCTCGGCACCGATCAGGTGCAGGTCGAGGTGGTCGACGACAAGGTCGTCCTGAAGGGCAGCGTCGCGGACCAGGCCGTCTTCGAGAAGGCGATCGTCGCCGTCGGCAACACGCTCGGCGTTTCCAAGGTCGATACCGAGGCGCTCGCCGTGGCGGCCGCTCCGGCCAAGGAGCCGGTCTTCTACACGGTCAAGAAGGGCGACAATCTCTGGAAGATCGCCGAATCGCAGTACGGCAAGGGCAAGGGCGCCAAGCACACGGTCATCTTCGACGCCAACCGCCCGATGCTGTCCCACCCGGACAAGATCTATCCCGGCCAGGTGCTGCGCATCCCGGATCTCGCGGAAGCATGAGCCATGCCGGCTGAGCGCGGCCTCGCGCCGGGGCTGCGCTATTTCCCCGACCGTTTCGACCGGGCGGCGCAGGAAACGCTCGTTGCCGCCATCCGGCAGGTCGTGGCCGAGGCGCCGCTCTTCGTGCCGCGCATGCCGAAGACTGGAAAACCCATGTCGGTCCGCATGACCAATTGTGGACCGCTCGGCTGGGTGACGGACAAGGATCGCGGCTACCGCTACCAGCCGACGCATCCCGAGACCGGCCGTCCCTGGCCGGCCATTCCGGACATGCTTCTGGACCTGTGGAACGACGTCTCCGGCTTCCGGGAGCCGCCCGAGGCCTGCCTCGTCAATTTCTACGATCCCGATGCCAGGATGGGGCTGCACCAGGACCGCGACGAGAGCGAATTTTCCGCGCCGGTCGTCTCGGTGTCCCTCGGGGATCAGTGCCTGTTCCGCGTCGGCGGCGTTTCCCGCAGCGATCCGACCCGCTCCTTCCGGCTGTCGAGCGGTGACGTCTTCGTCTTCGGCGGCGAAAGCCGGCTGGTGTTCCACGGCGTCGACCGGATCTATCCCGGCACCTCGACGCTTCTGAAAAACGCCGGGCGCATCAACCTGACGCTTCGCCGCGTCAATCCGTAGAGAATTTCCAGCAAAAGTGCGAAGCGGTTTTGCGTTCGGAAATGCGGAAATACTTTAGCCGGCTTACAGTTTGCGCAGCGCCACCGTCTCGATGAGGTGGTTCCTGCCCTTCTGCAGGATGAGGTCCGCGCGCGGGCGCGTCGGCAGGATGTTCTGGTGCAGGTTCTTCAGGTTGATGTTGTGCCAGAGGCCCTCGGCGATGGCGAGCGCTGCCGTTTCGCTGATCGTTGCGTAGCGGTGGAAGTAGGAATCCGGGTTCTGGAACGCCGTTTCGCGCAGGCGCATGAAGCGCTCGACATACCAGGCGTGGATCAGCGTCTCTTCCGCATCGATATAGATCGAGAAGTCGAAGAAGTCCGAGACCATCGGCACGATCTTGCCGTCCGCCGGCAGGTTGCGCGACTGCAGCACGTTGATGCCTTCGAAGATCAGGATGTCGGGCCGGTCGATGGTCCTGAAGCTGTTCGGCAACACGTCGTAGGTCAGGTGCGAATACATCGGCGCCTTGACGTCCTTCTTGCCGGCCTTGATCGCCGAAAGGAAGCGCAGCAGGGCGCCGGTGTCGTAGCTCTCCGGAAAGCCCTTGCGGTCCATCATGTTCTCGCGCTGGAGCACGGCGTTCGGATAGAGGAAGCCGTCGGTCGTCACGAGATCGACTTTGGGGCTCGACGGCCAGCGCGACAGGAGCTCCATCAGGATGCGCGCGGTGGTCGACTTGCCGACCGCGACGGACCCGGCAATGCCGATCACGAAGGGCGTCTTGGCCTCGTCGGAAAGGCTGAGGAACTGCTTGCGCTGCTCGAAGAGCATCTGCGAGGATTCGACATGGGCCGACAGCAGGCGCGACAGCGAGAGATAGATGCGCCGGACCTCGTCGAGGTCGATCGGGTCGCCGAGGGAGCGCAGGCGCTGGACCTCGTCGGCGGTCAGCGTCAGCGGCGTATCGGCCCGGAACCGCGCCCATTCCTCCGCCGGGAAGAAACGGTAGGGAGAATAGTCGCGGTTACCGAAATCGTCCGGTATGTCCGCCTGGTCCTTGTCACGCGCTGCCTGGATCATCAGCTCTTCCGGCTGGCCTTTTCCGCAAGGCCGGACTGGCCCGTGCGCCTCTCCAGCTCCCCCATGACATCTTGTAGCGGTACGCCGCCGATTTTCAATACGACCATGAGATGATAGAGCAAATCGGCCGTTTCGCTCGTCAATTCGGCTTTTTTGCCTTCGATTGCGGCGATAACGGTCTCGACGGCCTCTTCCCCGAGCTTTTTCGCCGCTTTCTGCTGTCCGGCCGCAACGAGCTTCGCCGTCCAGCTTTCCGCCGGATCGGCCGCCGCGCGGGCCGCGACGATGGCTTCGAGATCGGCGAGGGTGAAGGTGCTCATGAGATGCTCCTCAGTCGAGCCGCATGGCGATGCCATGGTCGGCCATGTAGCGCTTGGCCTCGCCCACCGTGTAGGTGCCGAAGTGGAAGATCGAGGCGGCCAGCACTGCCGTCGCATGGCCGTCGCGCACGCCCTCGACGAGATGGTCGAGCGTGCCGACGCCGCCGGACGCGATGACCGGTACCGGGACACGGTCGGCGATCGTGCGGGTCAGCGCGATGTCGTAGCCGCCCTTCTGGCCGTCGCGGTCCATGGAGGTGAGCAGCAGCTCGCCCGCGCCGCGCTCCACCATCTTCTCGGCGAAGGCGACGGCGTCGATGCCGGTCGGCTTGCGCCCGCCATGGGTGAAGATTTCCCAGCGGTCCTCTTCGCCTTCCGCCGAAACCTTCTTGGAATCGATCGAGACGACGATGCACTGGTTGCCGAACTTGTCGGCGGCTTCCGCGACGAAATCCGGCTTCGCGACGGCGGCCGAGTTGATCGACACCTTGTCGGCCCCGGCGAGCAGCAGCTTGCGGATATCGGCGACCGTGCGCACGCCGCCGCCGACGGTGAGCGGCATGAAGCAATGGTCCGCCGTGCGCGCCACGACGTCGAAGATCGTGTCGCGGTTGTCGGAAGAGGCGGTGATGTCGAGGAAGCAGAGCTCGTCGGCACCGGCCGCATCATAGGCCTTGGCCGATTCCACGGGATCGCCGGCATCGATCAGGTTGACGAAGCTGACGCCCTTGACGACACGGCCGTCTTTTACATCGAGGCAGGGGATGACGCGCGCTTTCAGGGTCATGCGGCTTCTCCTCGTGCGGCGTGGATCAGCGCCAGGGCTTCGGCCGGATCGATGCGCCCGTCATAGAGCGCCCGGCCGGAGATCGCGCCTTCCAGCTTGCGGGCGTCGGGGGCGACGAGGCGGCTTATGTCGTCCATCGAGGCAAGGCCGCCCGAGGCGATGACGGGGATGGAGACGGCCTCGGCCAGTTCCAGCGTCGAGGCCCAGTTGATACCGGTGAGAATGCCGTCACGGTCGATGTCGGTATAGATGATCGCGGCGACGCCCGCGCCCTCGAACTTCCTCGCAAGCTCGATCACGCCGAGCTCGGAGGCTTCCGCCCAGCCCTCGACGGCCACCTTGCCGCCCTTGGCGTCGATGCCGACCGCGACCTTGCCGGGGAATTGCTTGCAGGCCTCGATGACGAGCGCCGGATCGCGCACGGCGACGGTGCCGAGGATGACGCGCGAGAGGCCGCGCGACAGCCAGCGCTCGATATGCGCCAGCGTGCGGATGCCGCCGCCGAGCTGCACCGGGTTCTTCGTCGCCTTCAGGATGGCGTCGACGGCCGCGCCGTTGACGCTTTCCCCCGCGAAGGCGCCGTTGAGGTCGACGACATGCAGCCATTCGAAGCCCTGGTCCTCGAAGGCTTTCGCCTGCGCGGCCGGGTCGGGATTGTAGACGGTGGCCTGGTCCATGTCGCCGAGCTTGAGGCGAACGCACTGGCCGTCTTTCAGGTCGATGGCGGGAAAGAGGATCATGGCGTTTTCCAGTTTAGGGTTTCCAGCGCAGGAAATTGGTGATGAGGGCAAGGCCGAGCGTCTGGCTCTTTTCCGGGTGGAACTGCGCGCCGGCCTTGTTGCCGTTGGCGACGAAGGCGGTCATCGGCCCGCCGTAATCGACGGTCGCGACCACGTCTTCCGGGTTTTCCGCGGCGAGGTGGTAGGAATGCACGAAATAGGCGTGCAGCGTCTCCGGGATGCCGTCGAAGAGCGGGTGAGGGTGCCTGCGGTCGAGCGTGTTCCAGCCGATCTGCGGGATTTTCAGGTCGGGATAGCTGGGCGTCATCTTCACGACGTCGCCCCTGATCCAGCCGAGGCCCTCGGTCACGGTCTTTTCCAGGCCGCGCGAGGACATGAGCTGCATGCCGACGCAGATGCCGAGGAAGGGGCGGGCCTTCGCTTCGACCGTCTCGCGCAGCGCCTCCACCATGCCGGGCACGGCATCGAGGCCGCGGCGGCAATCGGCATAGGCGCCGACGCCGGGCAGCACGATGCGGTCGGCGGAGGCGACGCGCTCGGCCTTGTCGGTGAGGTCGATCTCCGCCGCGATGCCGGCTTCGCGTGCCGCCCGCTCGAAGGCCTTGGTGGCCGAGCGCAGGTTGCCCGAGCCGTAGTCTATGATCGCAACGCGCATGTCAGCGTCCTTCCTTGAAGCCGACGAGGCCGAGCATGGGCGCGTGCCGGCGCTGGGAGGTCTCGGAGGCCGGCAGGGAAACGCTGCCACGCGTCTCCGCCCCGCCGGCCGGGCTTTCCGTGTAGTAGATGTCTTCGGCCGTTTCCCGGTGGCCGGCGGAGATCACCGCATCGACCGTCCAGCCGCGCCGTTCGAGGCCGGCGACGACCATGGAGGGACCTTCGAGCGCGACGAGGAGATTGGTCGCAAGAAAGAGGCCGAGGCCGGCAAGGCCGAAGAACGGATGGTCGGAGACGGCCGAGCCGAGCGCCTGCACCGCGAAGGCGAGGGCCGCGGCAAGCCATGCCCTTTGCCAGAGCAGCCAGATCACCGGCAGGAAGAGCGCGAGCCAGGAGAAGCGGTCGCGGACGATGCGGGCTCTTTCGTCTTGGGACTTGGCGCCCGGCGGTATCAGAACGAGGAACGTGGCCATGGGAGGCCTCCAGCTTTGCCCTCAGGCCAGCGAACCCTTCGTCGAGGGAACGCGGCCCGCCTGGCGGGGATCGATCTCGGTCGCGGTGCGCAGCACGCGCGCGACGGCCTTGAAGCACGTCTCGGAGATATGATGGTTGTTCGCGCCGTAGATGTTCTGGATATGCAGCGTGATGCCGGCATGCTGGGCGAGCGCGTTGAAGAATTCGCGCACCAGCTCGGTGTCGAAGGTGCCGATCTTCGGGGCGGAGAAATTCACGTTCCACACGAGGAACGGACGGCCGGAGACGTCCACGGCGGCACGCGTCATCGTCTCGTCCATGGCAAGGTCGAGCGAGGCGTAGCGGGTGATGCCGCGCCGGTCGCCGAGCGCCTTGGCGATGGCCTGGCCGATGGCGATGCCCGTGTCCTCGACCGTGTGGTGGTCGTCGACATGCAGGTCCCCCTCGGTCTTGATCTCCATGTCGATGAGCGAATGGCGCGACAGCTGGTCGAGCATGTGATCGAAGAAGCCCACGCCCGTCGAAATGGTCGACGTGCCGGTGCCGTCGAGATTGACGGTGACCGAAACGGAGGTCTCGTTCGTCTTGCGCGAAACGCTGGCTGTGCGGCTCATTGGCTCCTCAGGGGTTCTGCGGGAATTTTACCGCCGCTCCTTAACAGGGCTGCCGGGAAAAGGCCAGTCTTTCGCGGGCCTTCGCCGCCGCCGGGGTAATGGGACAATGGGAGAACCGCGCGAAGCATCGCCTGCGAAACTGCACCCGATACGGCCCCGCTTTCGCACGGCCCGGCCGGGCGGGCTTCGAGACGGGAACCCCTTGTGTTCGTTGCGCGGATGACCGGCTCCCGGGTCAAACCTAGGGGCCGGTCATGACGGAAGGCGACCTTTCCTGCCTTCAGCCGCCGGCCGCCTTCAGCTCCAGCCGGCGGCGATGCAGGACCGGCTCGGTATAGCCGTTCGGCTGCTCGCGTCCCTTCAGGACGAGGTCGAGCGCGGCCTTGAAGGCGATGGAGCGGTCGAAATTGCCGGCCATCGGGCGGTAGAGCGGGTCACCCGCGTTCTGCCCGTCGACGACGGCGGCCATGCGCTTCATCGTCTCGACGACCTGCGCCTCGGTGACGACGCCGTGGTGCAGCCAGTTCGCCATGTGCTGGGCGGAGATGCGCAGCGTCGCGCGGTCCTCCATCAGGCCGACATTGTTGATGTCGGGAACCTTGGAGCAGCCGACGCCCTGGTCGATCCACCGCACGACATAGCCGAGGATGCCCTGGGCATTGTTGTCGAGCTCGCGCTGGATCTCCTCCGGCGTCCAGTTCGGGCGAACCGCGACCGGGACGGAGAGGATGTCGGAGAGCTTTGCCCGCGGGCGCGAGCGGAGCGCAGCCTGCACCTCGGCGACATTGACCTTGTGGTAATGCGTCGCGTGCAGGGTCGCCGCCGTCGGCGAGGGCACCCATGCGGTGTTGGCGCCGGCCTTGGGATGGGCGATCTTCTGCTCCAGCATCGCCGCCATCAGGTCGGGCATGGCCCACATGCCCTTGCCGATCTGCGCATGACCGGCGAGGCCGCATTCAAGGCCGATGTCGACGTTCCAGTTCTCGTAGGCGGAAATCCAGGCGGCCTGCTTCATGTCGCCCTTGCGGATCATCGGACCCGCTTCCATCGAAGTGTGGATCTCGTCGCCCGTGCGGTCGAGGAAGCCGGTATTGATGAAGACGACGCGCTCCTTCGCGGCGCGGATCGCCTCCTTGAGGTTGACCGTGGTGCGGCGTTCCTCGTCCATGATGCCCATCTTCATCGTGTTCGGCGCCATGCCGACGGCGGCCTCGACGCGGCCGAACAGCTTCGAGGCGAAGGCGACCTCCTCCGGCCCGTGCATCTTCGGCTTGACGACATACATCGAGCCGGCGCGCGAGTTCTGCCGGCGGCCGTTCGGGCCGACGTCGTTGAGCGCGATCAGCGCCGTGACCATGGCGTCCATGATGCCTTCCGGCACCTCGTTGCCGTCACGGTCGCGGATGGCGGGATTGGTCATGAGGTGGCCGACATTGCGCACCAGCATCAGCGAGCGGCCGGGCAGCGTCAGGGTCGAGCCGTCGGGTGCGGTGTATTTGCGGTCGGGATTGAGGCGGCGGGTGAAGGATCTGCCGCCCTTGGAAACCTCCTCGGCAAGATCGCCCTTCATCAGCCCCAGCCAGTTGCGATAGACGACGACCTTGTCCTCGGCATCGACGGCGGCGATCGAATCCTCGCAGTCCATGATCGTGGTCAGCGCCGATTCGATCGAAACGTCGGAAACATGCGCCGCATCGTCCTTGCCGGTCGGCGTCGTGGCGTCGATGCGGATCTCGATGTGCAGGCCATTGTTGCGCAGCAGCACAAGGGTCGGGGCCGAAGCATCGCCGAGATAGCCGGCGAACTTCGCCTCGTCGGCGAGGCCGGTGCTGCCGCCGCCCGCCAGCGCCACCGTCAGCTTGCCTCCCTCGACGGCAAAGCCGGCCGCGTCGCGCCAGGATCCGTGGGCGAGCGGCGCGCTGTCGTCGAGGAAGCCGCGGACCCAGGCGATGACCTTCGCCCCGCGCACGGGATTGTAGCCCTTGCCCTTTTCCGCGCCGTCCGTTTCGGGGATCGCGTCCGTGCCGTAGAGCGCATCGTAGAGCGAGCCCCAGCGCGCATTGGCCGCGTTCAGCGCATAGCGCGCGTTCATGACGGGCACGACGAGCTGCGGGCCGGCAAGGCTTGCGATTTCCGGGTCGACATTGTCCGTCGTCACCTTGAACGCGTCGCCCTCGGGCAGGAGATAGCCGATCTCGCGCAGGAAGGCTTCGTAGGCGGCCATGTCGGCGGGGGCGCCGTTCTCGCGATACCAGCCGTCGAGCTTTTCCTGCAGCGCGTCACGCTTCTTGAGCAGCGCGCTGTTTTCCGGCGCAAGGTCATGCACGATGGCGGAGAAATCGGCGAAATAGCGCTCCGCATCCACGCCCGTACCCGGCAGGGCCTCGTTGACGATGAAGTCGTAAAGCGCGCTATCGATCGAAAGACCGGCTTTTTCGGTGAAAGTCATGTGAAGAACTCCGGATGACGGGACGAAGGGGGAGTATCCCGAATGCTGTCACTTTCCGGAGCTTTCATTCATAGTCAATTCGGCAATAGCATAAAGAATTTATTCCGCTGCGGATAAAATCATACTTTAGGCCGGTTCACGCTTCCTCGGCGATGCGCGGGCGGCCGCTGGCCGTTGCCGTGAAGCGGGCCTCGATCAGCTTGCGTCGCCCTTCCACCTCGGGCGCGTCGATTTCCTCGGCCAGCGTCACCGCAGGCTCGTCGGCGCCGTTGGCGCGGGCGGCGTGCAGGGCCGCCGTCATCGCCCGTTCCCTGGCCAGCGAGAAGGCCTCCGCCTCCTCGATGAGGCGCACGCTCTCGCCCGCGCCGCCGACGATGAAGATGCCTTCTTCCGGCATGGTGACGAAGACCGTGACCGCGTTGCGCACCTGGCCGACGACCGCGCCGACCGCGTTGGCGACGCCGGCATCGCCGGGAATGGACGAGTCGGCGCCCAGCATCGCGGCGATGCCGGGATAGTAGACCGGGGCCGACGCGCCGAGGCCGACGAGCGGCCGGTCGAGCGCGATGCGGAATTGCACGATGCCCGGGGCCCGGTGCAGCGCGCGGTCGACGGATGCGGAACTGACCGGATCGATCGAGCTCGCCCCGTCATCGGCAAGGCAGGCGGCAAGGATGACGTCCGCCGACTGGCGGGTGAGCCGGTCGACCAGGAGGCGCGCGAGCGCTTCCGGACCGTCGGCGATCGGCCGGCCCGTGCCGTCCCGGGTGCGGGCGGCAAGCTCGAGGCCGAGGCGGGCGGCGACGGCGTCCCACTGTCCCTGCCCGCCGAGCACATGCATGGCGTCCGACGGCGTGATGCCGCAGATATGCACGAGGCCGCGCGCCACCAGCCGGTCGAGCGTCGCCTTCTGCAGCGTGGTTGCCAGCAGCCCGTCGAGCGGCAGCGGCACCGCGCCGATCTTCTCGTAGAGCGCCTGCTCCTGCGGCTGGAGGCCGCTGGCGAGCCGCTCGGGCACGCCGGTGCGCACGGCAAAGCGCCCGTCGTGCCGCCCGGCATGCGGCGCGCGGATCTGGCGCTCCAGCACGGGCACGACGGCCTCGGGATGCAGCGCCGAGGCGAGGCTGAGCGGCATGAAGCGGCGCGGCCCGAGGTCGATCTTCACTTTGAGGCCGCGGTCGTTGATACGCACCTCCGAATCGCCGCCGAGGCCGAAGGTGCGCATCGCCACCGCCTCGACCATGGTGCGGTAGCCGCCGACAACGGCGCCATCGGCATCGAGCTTCGGCCGGCCGCCGTCGAGCACCGCCACATCCGTCGTCGTGCCGCCGATGTCGGAGACGACGGCATTGTCGAGGCCCGTCAGGTGGCGCGCGCCGACGAGGCTTGCCGCCGGTCCGGAGAGGATGGTCTCGATCGGGCGAAGCCGCGCTTCCGCCGCCGAGATCAGCGCGCCGTCGCCGCGCACCACCATCATCGGCACGTCGATGCCGCGACGTTTCAGGTAATCCTCGCAGGACCCGATCAGCCGGTCGATCATCGAGACGAGGCGGGCGTTGAGCAGCGTGGTCAGCGCACGGCGCGGCCCGCCGAGCCTGGAGGAGAGCTCGTGGCTGCATGTGACGGGAAGATGCGAGACCGCGCGGATCCGGTCGCGCACCCGCTCCTCGTGCGCCGGGTTGCGCACGGCGAAATAGCCGGCGACGGCGAAGGAGGAGACGGTTTCGGCAAGCACCGGCAGGGCCTCGTCGAGCGCCGTCATGTCGAGCGGCGCCTCGTTGCCGTGCACGTTGTGGCCGCCGGGCAGGAAGAGGACGGGATCGTTGCCGAGCGCGTCGGCCAGCCCGTCGCGCTTGAGGTCCTCCGGGCCGAAGCCGATCATGACGAGCCCGGCGCGCCCGCCCTGTCCTTCCACCAGCGCATTGGTGGCGAGCGTCGTGGAGAGCGAGACGAGGCCTATGGCCGAGACCGGCGCCTTCGCCTCCGAAAGCACCGCCTCCACAGCGCCCGATATGCCGACTGAGAGGTCGTGGCGCGTGGTGAGCGCCTTGGCGCGGGCGACGACGCCCTGCGTTTCGCTGTAGAGCACGGCGTCCGTATAGGTGCCGCCGGTATCGATGCCGAGTAACAAATGGTCTGCCACGAGAATTCTTCCGCACTCCCCGCCGTCGCTTTTCAGGGCGGGCCTGCAACGGTGTATTGCATCTGCGGATCGATTGCCATCGTTCCACCGGCGACATCGCCGGCCGGCGGCTCGTCCATTTTCACGATGCGGGACAGCTCATGCCTCGCCGGCCGGAGCCGTATCGGCCGCAGCCCGCCGACGCGCCGTCACCTTCAGCATCAGCCCGTTGGCCGGCTGCGTCGTCAGGCGCTGTACCGGCCAGGGATGCGTTTCCTCCGTCATGTCGAAGCGGTAGCGGTGCATCAGCACGCCGAGCGCGATGATAGCCTCCTGCATGGCGAAGGTGGCGCCGATGCAGATGCGCGGGCCGGCGCCGAAGGGCAGGTACTGGAAGCGATGGATCGCCTCGCGGTTTTCAGGCAGGAAGCGTTCGGGCATGTAGGCGCGCGGCTTCTGCCACAGCAATTCGTGGCGGTGCAGCGTCCAAGGCATGACGAGGATGGTGACGTCCTTCGGGATTTCTACCGTCTCGCCGGACGGGCTCGTCCACCGGTCGTCGGCGATCGCCGCGCGGTTGATCGAGGGCGCCGGGGGATAGAGCCGCATCGCCTCCTCGAAGGCCGCCCGCGTCCACGGCATGAGGTCCAGCCAGTCGACGGGATCGGCGCCGCTCTCAAGCACGCGGTCGATCTCCGCCTCCATCGCGTCCCGCACATGCGGCGAATTGGCGACGCAGTAGAGCGTCCAGGCGAGCGCACGGGCGGTCGTCTCGTGGCCCGCGCCGATGAAGGTGAGGATATTGTCCTCCACCTCCTCCATCGTCAGGCCCTCCGGCCCCGCCGCCCCGAGCAGCAGCGTCAGGAAATCGCTCGGCACCGATCCGCCTTCCGCCGCCATGCGCTTGAGGCGCAGCTCCATCGTGTCGCGCACGATGCGGCGGAATTTGCCGAGCACCTTCAGGCCGCCGATCCGCGTCACGCGCGGCACCCATGACGGCGCGCGCAAAAGGTCCATCGGGTCGACGCGGCCCATGGAGTGGAGGAGATCGTCCACGTCGTCGGCGAAATTGTCCGAGGAGGTCACGATCTCGCCGGAGAACAGCGTGTCGGAGAGAACGGCGAAGGCGAGCTCCGTCATGTCGTTACCGATGTCGAAGACCGCGCCGTCCGCGCCCTCGTATTTCTGCGCGTAAAGCTCCGATTGCGCCAGCATCTGGGTGGCGAAGCCCTTGGCGTGGCGCGGCGTGAAGATCGGCGCGACGGCCTTGCGCGAGCGGCGCCAGACCGCGCCCTCCGCCGTCAGCAGCCCGTCGCGCAGGATCGGACGCAGGACGAGCTGGCGCACCACGGCCATCTTGTAGTTGGCGGCGTTGTCGACGAGCAGGTGCTTGATGAGGCCGGGATCGTTGACGATCAGCGTCTTCTCGCCGAAGAAGCTCGTCATGATCCAGGGCAGCGTGTAGGAGGGTTCGCCCCACAGTTCGAGCGGGTTGCGGAAGACCGTCCGGATGATCTCGAGTTTCGACGGCGGCACGGTGCGTGGCACGGGCGCGGGCGGTTCGAACGGCTCGGGACGCATGTCCATCGTCTGCCTCCTTGTGATCGGCTCGCCTTCAGTGTGAGCCGGCAGGTAGGCATAATTAGAGCGGTTGCGGCAAAAACGTACCGCGCCCGGCGCCCACAGGCGCAAAAAGCTACAGCAGGCCGCGAAGGTCCGCGAGCTTGTCGTTGATCAGCCAGCCGTAATAATTCTCTTCCGGCCACGTCGCCCCGCCGGACGCGCGGCGCGCGGCGAAGGCGGCGGCGCGGGCATCGGGATTGCCGATATTGTAAAGCGTCGCCGTCAGGCCGGGATTCTTCGAGATGTCGACGCCGGCGATCTTCCTGTAGGCGTCGATCGAGCGGCGGATCGCGGCGGCCATGTAGGCGAGCGAGATGTCCGGATCCATGATCGCCTGGTAGACGCCGGCCGCGTTGTTCTCGTCGAGCCTGTCGTAGCCGGAGATGCGGGCGACGTCGTCGGTGAGCGTCAGGGCCGTCAGCGGGTTGATCTGGCCGAGGCCGAAGGTCTGGCCGGCATAGAAGGGCTGGAAGAACACCGCGCTGAAGCGGTTGTTCGGATAGGACGTGCCGCCGACCGTCCTGCCCTTGAAGGTCTTGTTCCAGACGCCCTCGCGGCAGGTCCAGGCCGCGTAGGAGCCTTTCTTCGACGCGCATTGGGCAAATTCCGGCCGCGCGATGAAATCGCCGACCGTCTGGCCGTCATAGGCGAAGCGGAAGTTGCCGGTATAGGACGCGGCCTTCACATAATAGCTCTGCAGCCGGTCATAGGCGTCGACATTGTAGGTATGCTCGCCGACGATGGCGCCGACCATGTGGATCGGGTCGATGCCGTATTTCGCGGCGGTCGACTTGATCTTGCCGGTGAGCTGGCGGTCGTTGGCGATGAGGTCGCGCACCTTCTCGTATTTCGCGTCGAAGGAGGTCTTGCCGGCCTTGGTGCGGCGCGTGGAGGCGCCCGGAATGGCGGGCTGCTCGGCATTGCGGTTGCCGGGCGGCACCACGTCGATCGCCAGCGCCGTCGTCTGGCTCTGGACAAAAAGGGCGGCTGCAAGGGCAAGCACAGGCAAGAACTGTCGCACGATTCCGTTTCCCGTCTGGTCAAAATCTGTCGGCGGATGGCGGCGACCGATGCACGACGAACATGTCGGAATGATGCCAAGCGCGGGCAAAGGCGTAAGGCGGGAGCGCCCCTCCTGTCGAGGGGCGCCGCCTTCAAAAATGCGGCACCGGCGGCTGCTTTGGCTCCCGCCGGTGCCGAAACGTCACAGGATGTAGCGCGACAGGTCCGTATTGGCCGCAAGCGCGCCGACATGCTCGCGCACATAGCCGGCATCGATGACGAGCTTGTTGCCGCCCTTGTCCGGCGCCTCGAAGGAGATCTCGTCGAGCACCCGCTCCATCACCGTCTGCAGGCGCCGCGCGCCGATATTCTCGACGCTGGCATTGAGCTGCACGGCGACATCCGCCAGCGCATCGATGGCGTCCTCGGTGAACTCCAGCTCGACGTCTTCCGTCTGCATCAGCGCCTTGTACTGGCGGATGAGGCTTGCCTCCGTCTCGGTCAGGATGCGGCGGAAGTCCTCCTTGGTGAGGGCACGCAGCTCGACGCGGATCGGCAGGCGCCCCTGGAGCTCCGGCAGGAGGTCCGAGGGCTTGGAAACATGGAACGCGCCCGAGGCGATGAAGAGGATATGGTCCGTCTTCACCGGGCCGTACTTGGTGGCGACCGTCGTGCCCTCGACGAGCGGCAGCAGGTCGCGCTGCACGCCCTCGCGGGAAACGCCCGCGCCCATGCCGCCGTCACGTGCGGCGATCTTGTCGATCTCGTCGATGAAGACGATGCCGTCGTTCTCCGCCGAGCGGATGGCCTCGCGCTGGATCTGCTCGTTGTCGAGCAGCTTGTCGGATTCGTCGTCGACGAGGATCTTGTACGAGTCCTTGACCGTCGTCTTGACCTTCTTGGTGCGCCCGCCCATCGCCTTGCCGAACATTTCGGAAAGGTTCAGCACGCCGATATTGGCGCCCGGCATGCCGGGGATCTCGAAGCCGCCGGGCATGCCGCCGGTATCGGCGACGTCGACCTCGATCTCCTTGTCGTCCAGCTCGTTGTTGCGCAGCTTTTTACGGAACGAGTCGCGCGTCGCCGGCGAGGCGGTCGCGCCGACAAGGGCGTCGAGCACCCGTTCCTCGGCATTCATGTGGGCTTTCGCCGTCACCTCGGCGCGCTTCTTCTCGCGCACCAGGCCGATGCCGACCTCCACGAGATCGCGCACGATCTGCTCGACGTCGCGGCCGACATAGCCGACCTCGGTGAACTTGGTCGCCTCGACCTTGACGAAGGGCGCACCGGCCAGCTTGGCGAGGCGCCGCGAAATCTCCGTCTTGCCGACGCCGGTCGGGCCGATCATCAGGATGTTCTTTGGCATCACCTCGTCGCGCAGGTCCGGCTCGAGCTGGTGGCGGCGCCAGCGGTTGCGCAGCGCGATGGCCACGGCGCGCTTGGCGTCGTGCTGGCCGATGATATAGCGGTCGAGTTCGGAAACGATCTCGCGGGGCGAAAAATTGGACATGGGCTTTTCCGTTTCTAGCAACGGTCCCGGGCCATCACCAGCGCCGGGCCGTCCTCTGTCATGCGTTGATCGAAAGCATGGAATCCGGCCTTTTCATAGGCCCGGATGGCATGCGCATTGTCCGGATGGGGATCGAGCACGATCCGTTCCACACCCTCGGCGAAGACCCTGGCCGCAAAGGCGTCGATCATCGCCGGCCCGTGGCCGATGCCGACCATGCCGGCAAGGCCGATGAACTGGTCGATGCCGATCGTGCGGTCCGGTCGGTCGCCGAAGGAAAAATCGTCCGCCGCGATCCGGTAGGATTGAAGATAGGCGAATGGCGCTCCGGCATGCAGAACGATGAAGGATGCCATTGCCGGATCGTCGAAATCCGCCGCGATGCCGGCGACTTCCTCCGCCGGCTCGCCCCACCAGCGCCGGACATGCGGCGCGTTCAGCCAGCGTTCCAGCATCGGCAGGTCGGCGTCGGTCACCGGCCGGAAGGCATAGGCGTCAGCGGTCGGCATCCAGCGTTTCCACCACGACATTGTGGTTGGTGTAGACGCAGATGTCGCCGGCAATCTGCATGGCCCGGCGCGCGATCTCCTCGGCCGACTTGTCGGTATCCATCAGCGCGCGGGCGGCGGCATAGGCGTAGTTGCCGCCCGAACCGATCGCCATGGTGCCGTGTTCCGGCTCCAGCACGTCGCCGTTGCCGGTCAGCGCCAGCGTGACGGACTTGTCGGCGACCAGCATCATCGCCTCTAGGCGGCGCAGGTACCGGTCGGTGCGCCAGTCCTTGGCAAGCTCGACGGCGGCGCGCATGAGCTGGTCGGGATATTGCTCCAGCTTGGCCTCGAGCCGTTCGAGCAGCGTGAAGGCATCGGCGGTCGCGCCGGCGAAACCGGCGATCACGTCGCCCTTGGCGAGGCGGCGGACCTTGCGCGCATTGCCCTTCATGACAGTCTGGCCAAGGCTCACCTGGCCGTCGCCCGCCATGACCACCTTTCCGTCCTTGCGGACGGTGATGATCGTCGTGGCGTGCATGGAAGCGTAGGGATCGTGTTCACTCATGGATGGACCTCTGGGCCCGGGAACCGGGCGGACACCGCCGGCGAGGCGGCTTCGTTGTCACCTATGTAAGCAGCGCTTCGGCAATTGCAAACCGGTGAACGGTGGCGCAGGGATTCCTTCTGTCCCGTCCCCGCACCGCCTGCCGCAACGGCATTTCCGGGGCGAGCCGAGGCGACCGGGTGCGGACGATGTGGGCATTCGGGGGCACGCCGGGTCGCGAAGGCTCAAACGAAAGAAGCCGCCGGATCGCTCCGGCGGCTTCTTCTTGTATAGGCCGTTGCCCGCTTACTGCTGGACGACGACGCGGGTGCTGCGGCCGGGTCGGACGCGCTTGTAGAGGTCGATGATGTCCTGGTTCATCAGGCGGATGCAGCCCGAGGAGGCGGCGGTGCCGATGGAGGCCCATTCCGGCGTGCCGTGCAGGCGGAACAGCGTGTCCTGCCCCTTCTCGTTGAAGAGGTACATCGCGCGGGCGCCGAGCGGGTTCTTCAGGCCCGGGCCCATGCCGTCCTTGACGTAGCGGGCGACGTCGGGCTTGCGGTCCGCCATTTCCTTCGGCGGATGCCAGGTCGGCCATTCCTGCTTCCAGGCGATATAGGCCTCGCCCTGCCAGGCAAAGCCCTGCTTGCCGACGCCGATGCCGTAGCGGACAGCCTTGCCGCCCGGCAGCACGTAGTAGAGGAAGCGGTTCGGCGTGTTGACGATGATGGTGCCGGGCTTCTCGCTGGTGGCGTAGTCGACGATCTGGCGGTGGAACTTGGTGTTCACCTTGTTGATCGGGATCGCCGGCAGGGCGTAGCCGTTGTCCTCGACAGCGCCATATTCCGATGTGAAGATGGCATTTGTCGCCACCTTCTCGCCCGGAGCAGGCGTGGAGGAGGAAGAGCAACCGGCGAGCGTGACGGCCGCTGCGAGGCCGCACAGGAGGAGGGCATTGCGGAAGCGCATGAGATTCTCTTAAGGATCAGGAATGAAGAAGTTCCGTGGCGCAGAACTTTTATCGATCATGGTTTATTTTCGATTAAACCGGTCAATGCAAGTCTATGCGCCGTGGCGCGGGCTTGCGCCTCAGCAAAAAACCGGGGAAGTGTTTTTTTGCAACAATAATGCCGGTCGCCTGCCGCTTTCGCCGAGCCCGGCTCCTTGCCAAGCATGCCTTTGCGCACCGTTCAATGGCAATTCTTTCGCCCTGCGCCGCCCTCGCACAGGAAGTGCGCCGTGCGGTTAACGGAATCTTGCTGCGCGGGCGGGGGAATGCGCCGCCTTAACTTTTTCCGGCAGGGTGATTCGCGGTAGACTGCGATTCGCCCGGGCGGCCCCGGCAAGCTACCCCTGCATGCGCAATCGCGTGAAACAAGGCACGGGCGATTCGCAATGAAAACGCGAAAACACATCCAGGTTGAACCCATGACGATCGTTTCGCTGCACAACGACAATCCGCTGCTCGACGGCCGCCAGTCGGATCGCGCCATGATGGTGCGCCGCGGCGTGCAGCGCATGCTGATGGAGATGCGCCACGCGGTGCTGCCGGAACTGACGCTGGCGAGCGGCCGGCGGGCCGACCTCATCAGCCTGTCCGACAGGGGCGAGATCTGGATCGTCGAGATCAAGACGTCGATCGAGGATTTTCGCGTCGATCGCAAGTGGCCCGACTATCGTCGCCATTGCGACCGGCTGTTCTTCGCCACGCACAAGGACGTGCCGCTCGACATCTTCCCCGAGGAATGCGGCCTCATCCTTTCCGACGGCTATGGCGCGCACATGCTGCGCGAGGCGCCGGAGCACAGGCTCTCAGCGCCGACGCGAAAGGCCGTGACCTTCGCCTTCGCCCGCGTCGCCGCGGGCCGCCTGCTTCTTGCGGAGTTCTCGATGGATGCCCGGCGCGACGGGCCGGACATATCCGCCATCGTCTCGGGCCGGCGGGACGAGCCGGCCTGATTATTTCGGCGCGCGCTTGGCGAGGATGCGCTGCAGCGTGCGGCGGTGCATGTTGAGGCGGCGGGCCGTCTCGGAGACGTTGCGGTCGCACATCTCATAGACGCGCTGGATATGCTCCCACCGCACGCGGTCGGCCGACATGGGGTTTTCCGGCAATTCGGCCTTCTCGCCCGGGCGCTGCGTCAGCGCGGCGAAGATGTCGTCGGCGTCCGCGGGCTTGGCGAGATAGTCGACGGCGCCGAGCTTCACGGCGTTCACGGCCGTCGCGATATTGCCGTAGCCGGTCAGCATGATGATGCGCGTGTCGTCGCGGCGCTGGCGGATGGCGGCGATGACGTCGAGGCCGCTGCCGTCGCCGAGGCGAAGGTCCACGACGGCATATTTCGGCGGATTGGTCTTGGCCTTCGCGATGCCTTCGGCCACCGATTCGGCCGTATCGACGGTGAAGCCGCGTGTTTCCATGGCGCGCGCAAGCCGGCGCAGGAACGGGCCGTCGTCATCGACGAGGAGAAGGGTAGGATCGGTGCCGATGTCGTCTGGTGCCGTGTGCGGTTCGGTGTTTTCTGCCATTTGCGTCTTCCGTGGCGGATTTTCGTCCATTCTTGATCGGGATCAGCTTATCGCCCGTAAGATGGTGCAGGTAAAGTCATTTCGCATTCCTGGCTTCCATCCGCGCCCGCGGCCAGTCGACGGCAACGCGCGCGCCCGGGCGGTCGCCGGTGCGGTTGCCGAAGGTCAGCCTGGCGCCCGAGCGCTCCAGCAGCGTTTTCGCGATGAAAAGCCCGAGCCCGAGACCGCCGGCCCGCTCGTCCTTCTGGCGCTTCGTGACATAGGGATCGCCGATGCGCTGGAGAATGTCGGCCGCATAGCCGTCGCCGTCGTCCTCGATGACGATCGTCACGCGTTCCGGCGTGTGGCTGACGGTGACGGTCACCTCCTCGCGGGCATGGTCGACGGCGTTTTCCAGGAGATTGCCGAGACCGTAGAGAATGCCGGGATTGCGGTTGCCGACGGGCTCGCCCGCCCGCTCGCCGTTCTCCACGAGATTGAGCCTGATGCCGAATTCGCGATGCGGCGCCAGCACCTCCTCCATCAGCGAGGAGAGCGGCAGGACGCGCATATGCGCCTCCTCCTCGGTCGACAGCGTCGTCAGCCGCCGCAGGATGTCGCGGCAGCGCTCGCTCTGGCTGCGCAGGAGCTGCACGTCCTCGCGGAAGGGATCGTCCGCGCCGAGCTCCCGTTCCATTTCGCGGGCGACCACGCTGATCGTGGCAAGCGGCGTGCCGAGCTCGTGCGCGGCCGCCGCGGCCAGCCCGTCGAGCTGCGAGAGATGCTTTTCGCGCTGGAGGATGAGTTCGGTTGCCGCGAGCGCATCGGAAAGCTCCGCGGCCTCCCGCGACACGCGGTAGGAATAGAAGGCGGCGAAGGCCGTGGTCGAGACGATGGCGAACCAGAAGCCGGCGGTCAGCACCGGCGGCACGACGAGCAGCGTGCCCGGATACCAGGGCAGCGGAAAGGGCGTGAAGGCGAGCGCCGTGATGCCGGCGACGGCGAGCAGCCCCAGCGTCATGCTGAAGCGCACCGGTTGCAGCGAGGACGAGATGATGACGGGCACGCAGACCAGCGGTGCGAAGGGATTGGCAAGGCCACCGGTGATGAAGAGCAGCGCCGTCAACTGGCAGAGGTCGAAGGCGAGCAGCAGGAAGGCCGAGGCCGGCGTCAGGCGGTGGGCCGGCGCAAAGCGCACGGCGAGGAAGAAGTTCACCGCCGCCAGGAGCGCGATCAGCACCAGCGCCGGCAGCAGCGGCAGCGGGAATTCCAGCCAGAGCGCGACGACAACGACACTGATCGACTGGCCGGCGACGGCCAGCCAGCGCAGGCGGATGAGCGTCTCGAGGCGAAGCCGCCGCCCGGCGCCCTCGAAGTCGATGTCCTGGTAGCCTGTCATCCTTCGTCCTTCCTCACCGGGATGCCGCGCTTTCGAATCGCGAAAGCTCTTATCCCCGTTTTACGCGATTGCGCAGGAAACGCCCGGTTCCTTTTGCCGAAATCCCGTTCCTACGTGCCGCGCGGCTTGGCGCGCGTCGTCGGCATGGCTCCGGCCGGGTCTTCCGGCCAGGGGTGCTTCGGATAGCGCCCGCGCATGTCCGCCCGCACGTCCCGCCAGGAACCGGCCCAGAAACCGGGCAGGTCCCGCGTCGTCTGGATCGGGCGGTGCGCCGGCGATTGCAGCTCCAGCAGCAGCGGCAGCCGCCCGCCGGCGACGGACGGGTGCTGCTTCAGGCCGAACAGCTCCTGCACGCGGATCGCCAGCACCGGCTCCGCCCCGTCATAGCGGATCGGATGGCGCTGGCCGGTCGGCGCCTCGAAATGGGTGGGCGCGAGGCGGGCAAGATCACGCTGCACCTCATGGGGCACCAGCGCCATCAGCCCCTGCTGCAGGCTGCCCGGGGGAATGTCGTCGATGCCGCGTGTCGCCTCCTGGAAGGGCACGAACCAGTCGTCGAGCCGCGCAAGCAGCGCCTCGTCGCCCGTATCCGGCCAGGGCTCGCCGATGGAGCGGTGAAGGAAGCCGATCCGGTCGCGCAGTTGCGCCGCCTCGCGGGAAAACGGCAGGACCTGCAGGCCGAGCTGGCGCACGCCCTCGGCAAGCGCCTGCGCCGCCTTCGGCCCGCCGGGTCGCGGAAGCGGCGTTTCCTCGAGGATCATCGCGCCGAGCCTGACGACCCGCCGCGCCCGCACCTGCCGGCTCGCCCGGTCGAAGACGCATTGGTCCTCG